>DAOMBL010000097.1:0-9541 GCA_035427325.1 Casimicrobiaceae bacterium | reverse complement strand
GGCGAGTGCCGACGCAACGGACCCGCCGGCGATCGAGACGTCGAGGGCGCCGGTCTGCACCGCACCGTTCACGATGCGGGCCGACGCGACGCGATTCGGCAGGATCGACTGCGTGTCGCCGCCGCTGACGTCGAGCTGCATGCCCTGCGGCAGCGACGCGCTGCCCGGCGCGTACGCGACGAAGTCGGTGGACAGGCCGCCGCCGAACGCCAGCGGCCCGGAGTCGTAGACGACGCTCTTGGTCGACGCCACCGTCATGCGCACGCTGTAGGTGCCGGTCGCGAGGCGGATCGCGACGGTCGACGAGCCGCTTTGCAGGTTGAAGAAGTTCGGCGACAGGTTGTCGTCGACCGCGACCGTCGGATCGGCGATGTAGATGTCGAACGCCGCGAGCCCCGCGGCGACGTTGATGACGCGGATCAGGAAATTGCCGTCGCCCGGGTTCGACGACGTGTCGGGCGCGACGAGCGCCACGGTGAACTCGACCGTGCCGTAGGACAGCAGCGTGTACGACTGCTCGCCCGCGAGGCTCAACGTCACGTTCGCCACTTCCTCGCCCAGCGCGGTCGTGAACAGCTGGAACGTGGTCTGCTCGTTGTCCAGTTCGACGAACGCGGTGTCCTGCTCGAACGCGACGCCCGACCAGAGCGTCGTTCCGCCCACGCGCACGTCGATTCCCGGGCTGTACGTCGTGAGGTTCACGAAGCGGACGTCCGCAGGGGTCGACGGGAAATAGTTGATCGTGCGTACCTTGCATCCGGCCAGCACGATCGGCGTGGAAGCGGCTGCGACGAGCAGGCGGCGGCGGGTGACCATGGGTTCGGGCGATCGGGGACGGGCGAATCCGCGCAATGATGCCACAGGGGGCGTGGCCGCCCGTCACGCGGCCGCGTCGAGGCCCGCCTCGACGAGGTCCGCGGCGCGCATCAGCGCGCGCGCCTTGTTGAGCGTCTCCTGCCACTCGCCGTCGGGCGTCGAGTCGTGCACGATGCCGGCGCCCGCCTGCGCGTAGAGCATGCCTCCGGCGAGCACCGCGGTGCGCAGCGCGATCGCGGTATCCATGTCGTCCTGGAACGAGAGGTAGCCGACCGCGCCCGCGTAGACGCCGCGGCGCGACGGCTCGAGTTCGTCGATGATCTCCATCGCGCGCACCTTCGGCGCGCCGGAGACGGTGCCGGCCGGGAACGCCGCACGCAGCACGTCGAGGCTGTCGAGCCCCGGCTTGAGCGCGCCCTCGACGTTGGAGACGATGTGCATCACGTGCGAATAGCGCTCGACCACCATCTTCTCGGTGACCCGCACCGAACCGGTCGCCGCGACCCGTCCCACGTCGTTGCGGCCGAGGTCGACCAGCATCACGTGCTCGGCGATCTCCTTGGGGTCGGCGAGGAGTTCGGCGGCGAACGCCTCGTCGGCCTCCCGGTTGCGCCCCCGCGGCCGCGTCCCGGCGATGGGGCGCAGCGTGACGTCGCGGCCCTCCTTGCGCACGAGGATCTCCGGCGACGCGCCGACCACCTGGAAGTCGCCGAACTCGTAGTGGAACATGTACGGCGACGGGTTGATCGAGCGCAGCGCCCGGTAGAGCGAGATCGCGGGTGCCGCGAACGGGCGTGCCATGCGCTGCGAGATCACGACCTGCATGACGTCGCCGGCCGCGATGTACTCCTTCGCGCGTGCGACGGCCGCCTTGAACGGGACCTCGCCGAACTCGCTCGCGGCCTCGGTGCGCGCGAGCGCGGCCTGGTAGGGGATGGACACCGGCACGCGGAGCTTGCGACGCAACTCGTCCAGGCGCGCGACGCCGCGCGCGTACGCGTCGGGCGCCTTCGGATCCGCGTACACGATGAGCGAAATGCGGCCGGCGAGGTTGTCGACGACCGCGAGTTCCTCGGTCAGCACCAGGAGCATGTCGGGTGTGCCCGCGAGACCGGCGGTCGGAGGCGGAGCCGTGTGCCCGAGCCGGTGCTCGATGTGACGCACCATGTCGTAGCCGAACACGCCTGCGAGCCCGCCGCAGAAGCGCGGCAGGTCGGGAAGCGGCGCCGCCCGGAAGCGCTTCATGAAGCCGCGAACGAACTCGATCGGATCGCCGTCGTGGCGCTCGACCACGTGGCCGGCCTCGCTCACCTCGATCGCCCGGCCGCGCGCGGCGATGCGCGTGCGCGCGGGCAGCCCGATGAACGAGTAGCGGCCGAAGCGCTCGCCGCCGACGACCGATTCGAGCAGGTAGGTGTCGCGCGTGCCCGCGAGCTTGAGGTAGAGCGACAGCGGCGTGTCGAGGTCGGCGAACGAGGTCTCGACCAGCGGGATGCGGTTGAAGCCTCGCGCGGCGAGCGCGCGGAACTCGGTTTCACTCAACATGGACGGCCCCGGATTCGAGGGTGCTGCACGGTGCTGCTATCGCAGGCGTCCTTCGGGAGAGCGCGGACGCCGGGCGCGGGCGACGGGCTAGGGGCGGCGCCAGCGGCGCCACGCGCCCATGCCCGGGCGCCACGGACAACCGCGGCGGACGGCGGGGACGAAAGCGACGGCGTTCATCGGGGGCTTGCGGGTCGACGGACCGCCACGAGGCGGGGAAGCTCGTCGAGGGAGTCGACTATAGCATCCGCCGACAGGTCCTGCACCGCTCTTCCTTCCCGGTAACCGTAGCTGACCGCGACCACCGGCGCGCCGGCTGCGCGCGCGCAGGCGACGTCGTTCGCCGAGTCGCCGACCATCAGCAGCCGGCGAACGTCGACGTGAAGGCGTGCGGCCACGAGTTCCAGCGGCGCGGCGGAGGGCTTCTTCGCGAGGGCGTCGTCGCCGCCGACGATCGCGTCGAAGCTCACGCCGAGCGGCGAGCGATCGAGATGCGGCGCGACGAACCGCGTCGCCTTGTTGGTCACGATCGCCAGCGGCAGTCCCGCCGCGCGCAGCCGGGCGAGCCCGTCGACCACGCCGGGGTAGGGCGCGGAACGCTCGCCGAGCGTCGCCTCGTAGTGCGCGAAATAGCGCGCCACGATCGCGTCGAGTTCGTCGTCGCCGGGCGGGTTGCCGCGCACGAGTTCGAAGGCGCGCCGCGCGAGGTGGGGGATGCCCTTGCCGACCAGGTCGCGGATCGTCGCGAGGGGGAGCGGCGCGCAGCCGGCCTCCGCGAGCGTCGCGTTCATCGCATGCGCGAGATCGCCGATCGTGTCGAGGAGCGTGCCGTCGAGGTCGAACGCGACCGCGTCGACGGAGAATCGCGCCACCGCGGCGCTTCCGGCGTCGGGCATGGTCCGGACCCGACGGCTCAGGCGGCCGCCGCGCGCATGGCGGCGATCGTGGCGCGGTAGTCCTTCGCGCCGAAGATCGCACTGCCCGCGACGAAGGTGTCGGCGCCCGCCCGGGCGATCGCGCCGATGTTGTCGACCTTCACGCCTCCGTCGACCTCGAGCAGGATCTCGCGCCCGGAACGCGCGCGCTCGGCGTCGATGCGCCGGCGCGCATCCGCGAGCTTGTCGAGCGTGTGCGGAATGAACGACTGGCCGCCGAAGCCCGGATTCACGCTCATCAGCAGCACGAGATCGAGCTTCGGCAGCGTCCAGTCGAGCCAGTCGAGCGGCGTCGACGGATTGAAGACGAGCCCGGGCCGGCATCCGGACTCGCGGATCAGCGCGATCGTGCGATCGACGTGGCGCGACGCCTCGGGGTGGAAACTGATGAACGTCGCGCCCGCCTTCGCGAAATCCGGCACGATGCGATCGACCGGCTCGACCATCAGGTGCACGTCGATCGGCACGCCGCCGGCGTGCGGCCGGATCGCCTCGCACACCAGCGGCCCGACCGTCAGGTTCGGCACGTAGTGGTTGTCCATGACGTCGAAGTGCACGAGGTCCGCTCCCGCGGCGACGACTGCGCGCACCTCGTCGCCGAGGCGGGCGAAGTCCGCGGACAGGAGCGAGGGCGCGATCCGGCAAGTCGTGGTCATGGCCGTCGTGGTAGTGTACCGAGTCGCGATTGCACGGGGAAACGGCGCCCTCGCGCGCAGGCATGACGATGGAAGACGCCCGCTACGGCATGCGGATCGAACCGGTCGTGCGCTACGTGGCCGACCAGTCCGATCCGGCGCGAGGACAGTACGTGTTCGCCTACACGATCCGCATCACCAACGTCGGCTCGCTCGCCGCGAAGCTCGTCTCGCGCCACTGGGTCATCACCGACGGCGAGCACCGTGTCCAGGAGGTGCGCGGCGAGGGTGTCGTCGGCGAGCAGCCGACCATCGCGCCGGGCGAGACCTACGAGTACTCGTCCGGCGCAAGCATCGCCACGCCGGTCGGCACGATGCGCGGCAGCTACCGCATGGTCGCGACCGACGGCTGCGAATTCGACGCGCCGATCGAGCGGTTCACGCTGTCGGTTCCGCGCACGCTTCACTGATGGCCGTCGCCGCGTTCACGCTGGCGCTCGCGCTTCTGCCGGCGGCGCAGCGGCGCGACGGTCCACCAGACGATCCCCACGGCGATCATCAGCGCGACGAGCGATTCGAGGTAGACCCATTCCATCGCGGCCTCGCCCGCATTCTCCCATGATCGGAAAAGTAGGGTCAGGAAAAGTAGGGTCAGACTCCACTTTCCCTTTCTTCCTCTCTCTTTTCGGAAGGCGGGGAAAGTGGAGTCTGACCCTACTTTTCCTGACTCTACTTTTCCTCGCGGCGATCCTCGTCGCAGGATGCACAACCGCGCCACCCGCGCCGGCGCCGCGCCCACCCGCGCCGGAAGCGGCGTCGCTCCCGCCGCGCTTCCAGATGGAGCCGTGGAGCGCGTTGCCCGGCTGGGGCGAGGACGCGATCGAGGAGATCTGGCCCGCGTGGCTCGTGTCCTGCCGCGCGATGCTCGCGCGGCCGGCGAAGCGGGATGCCTGGAAGGAGCCCTGCGATGCGGCGGCCCGAGTCGATGCGGGCGAACGCGCGGCGGTGCGCGGCTATTTCGAGGCGTGGTTCTCGCCCTGGTCGGTCGCGTTTCCCGACGGGCGCACGGTCGGACTCGTCACCGGCTACTACGAGCCGCTGCTTCGCGGCAGCCTCACGCGGCAGGGCGAATTCGCCGTGCCGCTCCTCGCCGCGCCCGACGATCTCCTGACGGTCGACCTCGCATCGCTTTTTCCGGAACTCAAGGACAAGCGGGTCCGCGGCCGCGTCGACGGCAAGCGCGTCGTTCCGTACTGGACCCGTGCCGAGATCGCGCGCGGCGCAGCCCCGACCGAAGGCAAGGCGCTCGCCTGGGTCGCCGATCCGGTCGATGCCGCGTTCCTGCAGATCCAGGGATCGGGCCGCATCGAACTGCCGGACGGGCAGGTGATGCGCGTGGGCTACGCGGACCAGAACGGGCACCCGTTCCGCTCGATCGGGCGCGTGCTGATCGACCGCGGCGAACTCACGCGCGAAGGCGCGTCGATGCAGGCAATCCGCGCGTGGGCCAGGCGCAACCCCGACAAGCTCCGCGAACTCCTCGACCAGGATCCGAGCTACGTCTTCTTCCGCGACGTGCCGCCCCCGGTGCCCGGGACGATCGACGCGACGATCGACGGTCCCTACGGCGCGCTCGGCGTCCCGCTGCTCGCCGGGCGCGCGATCGCCGTCGACCCGCGTTCGATTCCGCTCGGCGCTCCCGTCTGGCTCGCGACGACGCGCCCGCTGTCCGACGCGAAGCTCGAACGCCTCGTGATGGCGCAGGACACCGGCGGCGCGATCCGCGGCTCGGTGCGCGCGGATTTCTTCTGGGGCTTCGGCGACGACGCGGGACAGCAGGCAGGGCGCATGAAGCAGGACGGCAGCCTGTGGCTCCTGTGGCCGAAGGGGCGCACGCCGCCGCTGTAGGCCGGCCTGTGGGTCGGGCTTCAGCCCGACAAGCATCGCGTCCGTGGGTCGGGCTTTGAGCCCATGTGGGTCGGACTTCAGCCCGACGGGGTCTGCGCCGATGCGATGGAAGGCGTCGGCCTGAAGGCCGACCCACAGGAGGCGCTTCCCGGCGCTCGATGCGCCACCCCGGGAATCGCCGGCGCGACTGTCCTCTGACTTCTGATGACTGTCTCCTGGTGTCGGCCTGAAGGCCGACCTACGAGGCGTCCGACCCGCCCGCGTGGGCGAGGACCTCCTCGGCCTGCCGGTCGGCGTGGTACGACGAACGTACGAGGGCACCGACCGCGGCATGACGAAAGCCCAGGGAGTCCGCCTCGCGTCCGAACAGCGCGAAGGTGTCCGGATGCACGTAGCGCTGGACCGGCAGGTGCCCGCCGGTGGGCTGCAGGTATTGTCCGATCGTGAGCATCTCGATGCCGTGCGCGCGCATGTCGCGCATCACCGCGAGAATCTCGTCGTCGGTCTCGCCCAGGCCCACCATCAGCCCGGACTTCGTGGGGACGTCCGGCACGCGCTTCCTGAACTCGGAGAGCAGCGTGAGCGAGTGCGCGTAGTCGGCGCCCGGACGTGCCTGCTTGTAGAGCCGCGGAACGGTCTCGAGGTTGTGGTTCATCACGTCGGGCGGCGCGGCCTCGAGGATCGCGAGCGCGCGCTCCAGGCGGCCGCGGAAGTCGGGCACCAGCACCTCGATCCGGGTCGAGGGCGAGCGCTCGCGCACCGCGCGGATGCAGTCGACGAAATGCTGCGCACCTCCGTCGCGGAGATCGTCGCGGTCCACGCTCGTGATCACGACGTAGGAGAGCCGCATCGCGGCGATCGCGGTCGCGAGGTTCGCCGGCTCGTCGGCATCGAGCGGCAGCGGGCGCCCGTGCCCGACGTCGCAGAACGGACAACGTCGCGTGCAGACGTCGCCCATGATCATGAACGTGGCGGTGCCCTTGCCGAAGCACTCGCCGATGTTGGGGCAGGAGGCTTCCTCGCACACCGTGTGGAGCTTCTGCTCGCGCAGGATCCGCTTGATCTCCAGGAAGCGCGGCGACGAAGACACGCGCACGCGGATCCAGTCCGGCTTGCGGAGCGGCTCGGAGGCGACGACCTTGATCGGGATGCGGGCGGTCTTCGCCGCTCCTTTTTCCTTGATGCCGCGGAGGTCTGCGGCTGGCGCGGGAGATTCGGGCTTCATGGCGATGGGCGGGCGATCGTGTGCGCGAGGATCGGCGCGAGCGTCTCGCCGGCGCGCTCCACGGTCGTCGCGACGCCGAACGCCGACGCCTGCGTCACGGCGAGGCCCGGAAAGCCGCACGGATCGATGTCCGCGAACGGCGAGAGGTCCATCGCGACGTTGACCGCGATGCCGTGGTAGGTGCGGCCGTTGCGCACCTTGAGCCCCAGCGCGGCGATCTTCGCCTCGACGCCGTCGCGCGAGACGTACACGCCGGGCGCCGACGGTTTCCCGAAGGCGTCGATCCCCGACAAGCCCAGCCATTCTACTACCGCGGCCTCGAGGCGCCGGACCAGTTCGCGCACACCGAGCCGCCGCCGTGCGAGGTCGACCAGCACGTAGACGACGAGTTGTCCGGGCCCGTGGTAGGTCACCTGCCCGCCGCGGTCGACATTGAGCACCGGGATCGCACTGGCCCGCAGCAGGTGCTCGCGCCGTCCCGCGAGACCGAGCGTGTAGATCGGCCCGTGCTCGGTGAGCCAGAGTTCGTCGGGCGTGTCGCGGTCGCGCGCGTCGGTCCACGCGCGCATCGCGCGCCAGCAGCGCTCGTAGTCGGTGCGCCCGAGCGTGCGCACGACGAATCCGGTCGTCGGGTCACGGTGCGCCGGCGCGACGTCGATCCACCCGAGATCGGCTGCAGAATCGCTCATGCCCGCGGCCGTCGCTTCACGCGCGCGCGCGTCCGCCGGGCCGGACCGGATGTCGGGCGGATCCCCGTCCATGCCGATGCGATGAACTCGAACGATTCACTCGCCGGCGATCCCGACCTCTGCCACACGACCCGGTCGCGGAACACCGACAGCCACCAGGTCTGCGGCTCCGCGTGCCGGCGCGAGGCAAACGCCTCCGGCGAAAGCACCGCGCAGCATCCGCCGTGCTCCGGGTCGCGCACCGATTCGTAGCGGATCGCCTGCACGCCCGACGCGCGCGCGGCGCGCGCGAAGGCCTGGCAGGCGGCGTAGTCGTCGGGATCGGTCCAGCGCGCGCGGTCGATCGCGAACGGCGATGCACGCAGGTCGACCGCGGAGGCGGCGACCTTCGCCCGGAACACCGTCTGCGGGCGGGTCGGCATCGACGCGATGCCCGCAGCGTCGGCGAGGTGCCGCCAGCGCCAGTACCCGAGTTCGGCGCAGGCGGTGCGGATCGCATCGGCGGCATAGAACACCCCGGGATCCTGTTCGCCACGAAAGCGCGATCCGCCCGGCGGCGGGCGATAGCGGAACGGCGTGGCGAGCAGGTAGTCGAGGCGCGCGGCGGCCTCGGGGAGTCCCGGCTTGCCCGCGTCGAGCAGGACCTCGAGCACACGCTGCTCGTCGAGCGTGTCGACGAGCGCCATCGTCGAGGCGACGTGCTGGGCCTCGACCGCGCGCCAGAGGCTCCCCGCGAATCGGGTCGCCTCAGATCCGACCGCGCGCGGCGTCCAGGTACGCGACGACACGAACGAGCCCTTCCACGGAGGCGAGCAGGTCGCGGGGGCGGGATGCGGCCAACGCGAGGTTCGGCGTCGCGAGCCAGGCCCGCGCCTCCTCGCCATGGCCCCAGAGCGCGTCGAGCGAACGGAACAGCCGCACGAAGAGCGCCCCCAGTTCCCACTCTTTTGCCCGGGCGGGCGAAAGCCGGTAGGCGCCCGCGTGCATCCGGCTCACGGTCGCCTCCGACACCCCCAGGATGCCGGCGATGTCCTTCTGCGAGAACCCCAGGTGCGCCGCCGCGCGCAGGACTGCCTTCGTGAGCACGGCGTCCGGAGCGGGCGTGGCTCCGGGGACCGTGCCCTCGCGGTGGGGGCGCTCCGTGGCGGGCGTCATGCGTCGCGTCCCATTTCTGCAGGAATGGACGAGATCGCATCTTGCTATAGAAAATGACCACCCGCAACCGGGCCGA
Organism: Casimicrobiaceae bacterium; assembly: GCA_035427325.1. GTDB lineage: Bacteria > Pseudomonadota > Gammaproteobacteria > Burkholderiales > Casimicrobiaceae > VBCG01. The sequence goes on along the minus strand of DAOMBL010000097.1, from coordinate 560 downwards.
CAGGGTCGCGCCGCCGCGGGCCCCGACGGAGCGCCGTCGTGCGCCGAGTCCGGTTAAACTGGGCCAGGTTCCGGATGTCGCCCTGCCGCGGCCGCGTCAGGCCGCCGGCAACGAATCCTCCGACACGACGTGAACGATCCCGACGCCTCCGAACTGGTCGCACGCGCCCGCGAGGCCCTCGCGCAGTCGGGTCGGCACATCCGGGCATTCGACGTCCGCGGCGCGCGCATGTTCGTGAAGCGCCTCGCGCCTCCCCATCGGCACTGGTTCACGACCGGCCCCGTCCGGCGATTCATCACGTCCGCCACCGGATTCGCGCCGCTTCGTCTCGCTCCTGCGGACATCGCCGCTGCATGGCGTCCGGACTTCGAACTCGTGCGCCTCGACGCGATGGCACGAAGCGGCGTTCGCGTGGCCCGTGTGCTCGCGCGTGCGCCGGACCTGTTCGTGCTCGAGGACGGGGGACCGGACGGCGCCCGCAGACTCCCGTCCTGGTCCGCGGCGGTGCGGAGACGCGAACTCGGCAGGCTCGCCGTGGGCGGCGAGGTAGGCTTGGACGC
>DAOMBL010000096.1:8835-9665 GCA_035427325.1 Casimicrobiaceae bacterium | reverse complement strand
ACCCACAGGCGTGTTGCTGCATCCCGTCGGGCTGAAGCCCGACCCACAGGCGTGTCGCGGCATCCCGTCGGGCTGAGGCCCGGTCCACGGAGATATCGCGCGAGGGCGGCACCGGGCCCATGCGAGAATCGCGCCGGTGATTGCGAAGCCGGTCCTGTCGCTGGTGGTGCCCTGCTACAACGAGGCGGCCGGCCTCGCATCGTTCTGGGCGCGCGCCACCGACGCGCTCGATGCGCTCGGACTGCCTGCCGCGGCGGTGTTCGTCGACGACGGCAGCCGCGACGAAACGTTCGCGGTGCTCTCCGCGCTCGCGTCGCGGGATCCGCGCGTGCGGGTCGTCGCGCTGTCGCGCAACTTCGGCAAGGAGGTCGCGCTCGCAGCCGGCCTCGACCACGCACGCGGCGAGGCGGTCGTGCCGATCGATGCGGACCTGCAGCATCCGCCGGAAATCCTGACGCAGCTCGTCGCGCGCTGGCGCGAGGGCCACGACGTGGTGATCGCGCTGCGCCGCGATCGCGCGACCGAGTCCTGGCCCCGCCGGATCACGGGCGACCTCTTCCACCGGCTGTTCGCCCGGCTCTCCGCGGCCCCCGCGCCTCGTGGCGCCGGTGACTTCCGGCTGATGGCGCGTCCGGTCGTCGACGCCCTCCGGCGCATGCCCGAGCGCATCCGTTACATGAAGGGCATGTACGCGTGGGTGGGCTTCCGGACCACGACGGTCGAATACGACGTCGAGGCGCGCGCGTCCGGCCGGTCGCGCTTCGGCTACGTCCGCCTGGCGCGGCTCGCGCTCGACGGCGTCGTCTCGTTCTCCGCGCCGCCGCTCCGCG
>DAOMBL010000096.1:0-8825 GCA_035427325.1 Casimicrobiaceae bacterium | reverse complement strand
CACGGGAGCGCCGCATGAAGGCGCTGCTCGCCATCGCGCTCCTCGCGATCGCCTACGGAGGCTGGCTCGTCGTGCGCACGATCCTGCACGGTGTCGACGTGCCCGGATACGCGTCGCTGATGGTCATCGTGCTGTTCCTGGGCGGCGTGCAGCTGCTGTCGCTCGGCGTGATCGGCGAATACCTGGGCCGGATGTACGACGAGGTCAAGGGGCGGCCACTCTACCTGGTCCGCGCCCGGCTGGGCTTCGGTCCCGACGACACGCCCGACTGAGGCCCTGCCGATGGCGCTCGCGGCCGACTTCGCTCGCTTCGCCGTCGTCGGCGCGATCGCGACCGCGGTGCACGCCGCGGTGTTCGCGCTCGCCATCGAGTCGACGCCGCTCGATCCGGTGGCCGCGACGGCGGTCGCGTTCTGCATCGCGTTCGCCGTCGGATTCATGCTCAATCGGCGATGGACCTTCCGCTCGCGCGGCCGTCCGGCCGCGGAACTGCCGCGCTACCTCGTCGCGCAGCTCGCCGGCCTGGTCGCCAACGCGGCGATCATGGCGTTCGCGGTGCACCTCCAGCGATGGTCGCCGTACGTTGGGCTCGTGCTCGGCATCGTGCTCGTCCCGCCGCTGACCTTCGCGCTGTCGCGCTGGTGGGTGTTTCGCTGACCCCGGCCGGTCGATCGCGCGGCCGCCGACGTCGACGCCGCGCCGTCGGCGCCGGTCGCTCCGGGACGGCGGCTCAACGAGCAGGATCCACGGCACCGAATCGCTCGCGCACACGCTGTGCCAGCGCGCGCAACTCGTCCCCGCAGCGCGGATCCCGCGCGTGCGCCTCCGCGACGCGAAGCACCTCGCCCGCGAGCGCCTGCCCGCGCGATGGATCGCCGCCCGGTCCCAGCTGAAGCAACGCGTCGAACCAGGGCACGAACAGCGGCCAGGGCGGCAGCGCGGCGGCAGGATCGGCGAGCGCGGCCTCGATCTCCGCGACCTCGACGAGGCGTCGCGCGTACGCGCGCTCCACGTGCCGCCGCGTCATGTCGGCGACCTTGCGGGCGGCGCTCCATCCGCCGCGCTGCAGGAGATCCTCGGCGACGGCCGGCAGGAGCCGGTCGAGATAGCCCGGAGCGACGGTCGCGAACGCGTGCTCGCGCATGGGTTTCCAGCCCTCGTCCACCGCGAGCGCCAGTTCGTCCGCCGCGGACTCGGAGCCCAGCGCGAGGCCGAGCAGCGCGCCGTCGATGCGCATCGTCCACAGGGTCGCGATCGCTTCCATGAACCAGACCGGTCCGAGCGCCGCGCATATCTCGGTCGCCTCGGCAGCCGCGCGGTAGGAGGCGAGGGCGCCCGCGTAGTCCCCCCGGAGATTCTGCGCGATCTGTGCGGCGAACAGGAATCGCATCGGCAGGCAATAGGATCCGACACCGCCCGCCTCCTGCGGGGTGCGACACGCGCGCAGGCGCTCGATCGCCCGGGCCGGGTCGAGCGCTTCGGTGCCATGCCTCTCCGCGATCAGCGCGTCGAGGTGGTGGAGGACCGATCCGGCTTCCGCGAACCGGCGGGCACGCGTCAGGTCGCGACACAGGCGAAAGAGATAGCCGATGCGCACCGACGGTTCGAGCGCGTCCTCCTGGCCGCGGCGCGCGAGGTAGTCGAGCACCGGCGCGCGGTACGCGTCCCGGTTGTCGGGCAGCGCGAACGCACGCCGGGACGCCCAGAGGAACTGGCGCCCGTTGAACGATCGCCAGTGCCGGTGCGCGAATCCCGCCGCCTCGACCGCCGCGTCGAACGCCTGGCGCGACAACACGAACCCGTGGAATCCGGGCGACAGCGCGGCCAGCGTGGTTGCCGGCTCCGTCGAAGGATCGATGCACGACGCGTCGGGTGTCGTGAGCACGAGCACGCCGTCGTCGGCCACGTGCCCGGCGAGAACGGCGACGAACGCGCGCGGGTCGGAGGTGTGCTCGATCACCTCGGAGGCCAGCACGACGTCGAAGCGCCGTCCCGCCAGGTGCGCGCTGGTGTCCAGGCGCTCCGACACGATCGGAGCGCCGAGCATCTCGCGGCCCAGCCGGCCGTAGATCGCGCTCTCGACGCCGATCGCCTCCCCCCGGCCGCTCCCCCGCCAGAAATCGACGCCGAAACCGAATCCGCAGCCCACGTCGAGCAGCGAACCGCGCTCACGGGCGATCAATGCCGGCCAGAGCGCCTCCCAGACGTCGCCACCGGCTTCGACGTAATGTCGCCACGCATCGCCGCCGACCTGGTCGACGTCCGCGAAGTCCGTGACTGCGGGCGGATCGAACACCAGCGTGCCGCAGGCCTCGCAACGGAAGAGTTCGAGGGTCGGATGCGGCGGCCCGATCGAGGGCACCGAGAGCACGCGTGCAGCCGGGCCGCGCGCTCCGCAGGCCGGGCAGGACAGGTCGTGCGCGCGCGGCGCCCCGGGAGCATCGAAGGCGATCTCGTCGGGCAGGACCGCCCGGCTCGAGATGTCGGCGTGCATCATGGGTTCCCGGCAATCAGCGGGCGTCGGCGTCCGCCGGCCCGTCGTCGGCGCGAAACGCGAATCGCCTCGGCGCCCGGTCCAGTTCCGGATGATAGGCGGGATCGCGCGCCAGTCGTTCGGCGTGCCGGCGACGCATCGCCTGCGCGTCGTCGTCGGTCGCCGGTTCCGGCCGGGTTGCGCGCAGTGTCCCGGAAACCCGGAACACCGCGGACGGATGCCAGGTCGCGCGGCAGCCGCGCTCCGCCGCGCGCAGGCACAGGTCGACGTCGTGGTAGCGACACGCGAGCGCGCCCGCGTCGTAGCCGCCGAGATCCCGCCACAGCGCGCGCCGGATCGCCATGGCATCGCCGCGCACGGCTGCCACGTTCTGCACGACCGCCGATCGCACGGCTGCCGACGACGCGTCCGGCGCCGGCCCGGCGAACGCCGCGTCGACGATCGTCCCGGCGTCGAGCAGCCACGCACCGCCGATCGCCATGCCGAACCTGTCGTGGATGTCGCCTCCGGCCGGACCCGCGCCGTCGAGCGCGGCGTGCGCCGCGAGCATGCGCAGGGCCTCGGCCGGCAGGGTATCGACATCGGCGCGCAGGAACACGAGCACTTCGCCGCGCCCGCGCGAAGCCGCCTCGTTGATCCTGCGTGCCTCGCCCGGGGAAAGGACGACCGGATCGGCGTCCTCGCCTCCCGCGGGTCCTGCCTCGAGCGCGACCACCTCGACGTCCTGCACCTGCGCCGGCGGGGCGGCGCACCAATGAGGCGTACCGGCCGTGCCGTCGCGCGAGAGCACGACGAGCGAGACGGTCGGAGCCGTCCTCGGATCGGCCCGCAGATGGTGGCCGCCTCCGACACGGGAGATCGCCACGTCGACGCCGCGCCGGGCCCAGGCGTCGGCGACCGTGCGCTCCTGCGCGGATGCGGCGTAGGCCTTCTGCGCGTGACCCGCCGCCGTCGACGCGGCGCTCCGCCGCCAGTGGTAGAGCACCTGCGGCACGTGCAGGACGGCGCGCGCCCCGACGCGCTCGGAACACCGCAGCGCGAGGTCCCAGTCCTGCGCGCCTTCGTACCCTTCGCGGAAACCGCCCACCGCCTCCACCAGCGGCCGGCGGTAGACGCCGAGATGGCTCACCACGTTCTGCGAACGCAGGAGCGCCGGGTTCCACGCGGGCTTGAAGTAAGGCTCGATGCGCTCCCCGGACTCGTCGAGCTTGTCCTCGTCGCTGTAGAGGATCGCGGCATCGGGGTGCGCGTCGATCGCCAGCGCCATCTCCGCGAGCGCGGACGGCGCGAGCAGGTCGTCGTGGTCGAGGAGCGCGACGAAAGGCGCGGTCGCGAGCGCGACGGCCGAGTTCGACGCGGCCGAGATGTGGCCGTTGCGCTCGCGAAAGACCAGCCGGACGCGCGGATCGCGAGCCGCGCAGTCGCGCAGGATCTCCGCCACGTGCGGTGCGCGCGACGCGTCGTCCGCGATGCACAGCTCGAAGCGCCCGTAGGTCTGCGCGAACACGCTGTCGAGGCAGGCGCGCAGGTGCTCCGCCGGCGGGTCGAACACCGGCAGCACGACCGCAATCACGGGCGCATCGGCCCGCAGGGCGATCGCGCGGCGTCGACCCTCCCGTTCGGCGTCGCGCCTGCGCTCGCGGGTCGCGCACCAGGTCCGGTAGCCTTCCGCCTGACGGGCGCGGTGCGGGTCGCGCGCGATCCCGAGGTTGCGGATCGCCGCGACCACGCCGGGGCGCACGTCCAGGGCGCGCGCGATCAGGCCGGCCGCTTCGGCGAAGCGGTACTGCATCAGCCGTGTCACCCCGAGCATGTGCAACGCATCGAAGTCCGCCGGATCGACGTCGAGCGCCCGGCGGTAGAGGCCCGCGGCTTCATCGAGGCGGCCCGCCTGCTGGGCCGCAAGGGCCGCGCCCTTGAGTTCGTCGATCCGGCCGCCGGGACGAGCCGCGGCATGGGGAGCACCGTGGCACTCCTTGTAGCGGCGTCCGCTGCCGCAGGGACAGCGCGCGTTGCGCGACACGTCGCCGCTCGGTCCGGCCGTCATCGCGCTGCGGTCACTCGGGCCACAGGTGCGCGAGGCCGCGATCGGCGAGCGCGGCGCGAAGGCGCATCCGCCCGTCTTCGTCCAGCGCGGGATGCTCCCCGATGCGCGCGAGGAAGCGGCCGAGCACGCGCTCGACTTCGACCTGTCCCGCGAGGTGGCGCGACACGAAGGTGTTCGCGCCATGGACCCGGTAACGGTAGAGCGGTTCGGGCAGGACCGCGATGTCCGTCACGGCGCTGGCCGCGAGCACGAAATCCCAGTCGTGGCAGACTTCGAGCGCCGCGAAGCCCCCGGTCGCGTCGAGCAGCGACCTGCGGAACACGAGGTTGCCGCTCGACACCGCGAGGTTCGTGCGCGTGAGTGCCGCGACGCGGTCGCCGGATTCGCGCGCGGCGCGAATCGACGACACCAGCGTGTCGATCGCAGGACCCGTGGCCGGGGCGTCGTCCTCGCCGACGAAGGAGACCTCCGACCACGCGAGTTCGCGCGCGGGACCGAGCGCGGAGGACAGCTGCGCGAGTCGGCCGGGCGCGAAGGCATCGTCCGAATTCAACAGGGCGAGCGTGTCGCAGGCGGAGAGCGCGAGCCCCCGGTTGATCGCGACGTGCGCGCCGCGATTCCGCTGGCGGGCGAGCGTCACCGGAAAGGGGGCGCTGCGCGCGAAGCGCTCGACGATCGCGGCGCTTCCGTCGCCCGAACCGTCATCGACGACGACGAGTTCCCGTGGCAGCACGGTCTGCGCGGCGATCGAGGCGAGCGCGCGCTCGACGAAACGCGCGTGGTTGTAGACCGGCATCACGACGCTCACGCCCGCCGTGCCGCGCTCGGGTGGCGTCCCGAAACGCTCGACGACGACCTCTCCCGCGGTCACCGCGGCCGCGGTGTCGCGTTCGACCGCGCGCCAGGAGGGACGGTCGAGCGAGGCGACGTTCGCCCGGGAGCCCTGCGCCAGGCCGTCGCGGAACGCCTCGAGGTACTGCCGGCCGTAACGGGCATCGGGCTCGAGGCAGCAGCCTTCCGCCCACTCGTTCCACGCGTTCACGAACAGGAGCCGCTCGTCGCCCGCGAGCCTCCGGCGGGTGTCGACCGTCATCCGCTCGACCCACCAGCCGAAGAGTTCGGGACTCGATCCGGCGAACACGGTGCCGCGCGTCCCGCGGCGCGCGGTATTGTCCCAGGTCGGGAACACGCAACGCAGCGTCCTGTGGGCGTCCGCGTCGCGCCGCAACGACTGGATCACCTGCGCCCGGTAGCTCGTGACGATGCCGGTGAAGTCGGGCGCGAGGCCGGCGACCTGCGCGTTCATCCACACGGCGCGATGACCGTGCGGCGGGAACTCGACCACGGCGTCGAACGCCGCGCGCATGTCGGCGGTGAGCCCCGCGGTCTCGCAGGCGATGAGGTACGGAGCCTCCTCCCCTGCTTCACGCGCCTGTGTCCGCCACATCGCGGCGGTCGCGGCGATCTCGGGGATCAGCGTCGCCTTGTAGACCAGGAGAACCGGCCGTCCGGAGACCCGCACGTAGCGCGGATCCCGGAACAGGCGCAGGAACGCGTCGAAGACCCGCGCGCTGTCGTCCGGTCCGTAGTGCTGCTCCATCAGGATCTGGTCGTCGCCGCCGTCCCAGCGCCGCGTCCAGTTCTCGTTCGCCCAGCACACGCAGAACGGGAAGTCGGGCGTGCCGCGCGCGAGCATGTCCTCCAGCGGGCGCTCGAGCAGCCGCCTGCCGTTGAACCAGTAGAAGTAGTAGCAGAAGCCGAAGATCCCGTGGGCCCGCGCGAGCGCCGCCTGCGCGTCGGCGACCGCGGGATCGGTGAGGTCGTACCAGCCGAGTTCGCCCGGAGCCTTGGGCTGCTCGTGCCCGGGGAACTGCGGCACCGCGCGGCGCACGTTGGTCCACTCGGTGAAGCCCTCGCCCCACCAGGCGTCGTTCTCCGGGATCCGGTGGTACTGCGGCAGGTAGAACGCCAGCGCGCGCACCGGCGCGTCGTCGCGCGTCACGTCGGCGCCTTGGCGTGCGGGATCGGACGAAGATCGAGCGTTGCGCCGGCCGCGATCGCGACCCGTACGCGCCGTCGCCGCTGTCCGGAGATTTCGCGCAGCCGGTCGATGAACGCCGACAGGGCGCCGTCGGTCGCCACCAGCGCGACCGCCCGCGCGCGCGTGGCGAGCGTCCAGTCGCCCAGCGGACGGCCGGTGCCGGCGCAGGCGACGAGATCCCGCTCGCCGCAGCTGGCGAGTCGATCCGCGGCATCGCCCGCGATCGCGTGCCCGCGGGCGACCGCGACGCGCACGCAGGACGCACCCCGTCGCTCGGCATCGCGCACGAGCGCGTCTCCGGCGCCCGGATCGTCCGCCGCGTCGAGCACGAACACCCGGTCCCGCGGTCCTGCCCCATCGAGCGGCGCGACCGGCGGATCGACGGCGATCGGCGCGTAGCGGGGCAGCACCTCGCGGCACAGCGCGGCCTCGTCCTCGGTGCCGCGGATCATGGTCGGCGAGCCGGGATCGGCGAGCAGGAAGCGCGCCTCCTCGCCCTCGAGCTGACCGGCGATGTCGAGCAGATACTTGGCGTTGAAGCCGATCTCGAGCGGGGACGCCGTGTAGGTGACATCGATCTCCTCGGTGGCGCTGCCGCCCTCGGGGTTGTTGACCGAGAGCACGAGCTTGCCGCTCGCGAGGTTGAGCTTCACGGCACGGCCGCGCTCGCTGGCGATGGTAGAGACGCGGTCGACCGCGCTGATGAAGTCGGCGTTGACGACGCGCAGCTCCTTGTCGTTCGCCTGCGGGATGACGCGGCCGTAGTCGGGGAAGGTGCCGTCGATCAACTTGGAGGTCAGCGTCACCGAGCCGATCTCGAAGCGCACCTTGGAGGCGGAGACGGCGACGTTCACGGTCTCGGCGCTCTCCTCGATCAGGCGGTGCAGCTCATGCACGGTCTTCCTCGGGATGATCACGCCCGGCATGCCCTCGGCGCCCTTGGGGCGCGGCAGCTCGGCCTGGGCCAGACGGTGGCCGTCGGTGGCGACGGCGCGCAGCATCGACGTCTTCCCGGACTCGGCGATATGGAAGTAGATACCGTTCAGGTAGTAGCGCGTCTCCTCGGTGGAGATGGCGAAACGCGTCTTGTCGATCAGACGCTTCAGATCCTTGGCCGCGACCTCGAAGGAGGTGCCGAGGTCGCCGGCGTTGAGATCCGGGAAGTCCTCGGGGCCGAGCGTCTGCAGCGCGAAGCGGGCCTGGCCGGCGGCGAGCGTCAGGCGCTCCTTCTCGGCGTCGCGGCGGATGTCGACCTGGCTGCCCTCGGGCAGCTTGCGCACGATGTCGTGCAGGATATGGGCCGGCACGGTGACGGCGCCGGGCTGCGCAACCTCGGCGCGCACCTCCTCGATGACCTCGCGCTCGAGATCGGTGGCCTTAAGCTCCAGCGCCTGGCCGGACGCCTTCAACAGCACGTTGGAGAGAATGGGAATGGTCGTGCGACGCTCGACGACGCTCGTCACGTGTCCGAGCGCCCTCAGAAGTTCACCGCGTTCGATCACAAGCCGCATCGGTCGCCTCGACGTTTCGTGTCCTTGCCCCGAGAGAAGCACGGATTCGCAGGTGGGACAAAAGTTGGCTCGTCCGTCCTCCGACGACCGGAGGGATGAAAGAGCTCGGCTTTCGTCATGGATGGAAGCAATGGCGTGGAGGCACAACTTGCCCTGATCGGGCCTTGGATTTCAAGGGGGCGTGCGGCTTTGTGGGCGGCTTTCCTGCCCGCCGTCCCGTCGTTCCGCAGGGAGCGGGAAAACTTCGGGAGCGGAATCCGAAGACACCGCTCCCGCCCCGCTTGAGCGCGGCGCCGATCTCCCTCGTCACGCCACGCTCGTTGCTCAAAATCGTTTGTTTCTCAGATTGTTGGCCTCAATGGCTGATCAGCTTCTTCAGCTCGTCGATCTCGTCGCGGAGATTGGCATCCCCGGCGATGACCCCCTCGATCTTGCGGATGGCGTGCAAGACGGTGGTGTGGTCGCGGTTGCCGAAGCGACGGCCGATCTCGGGCAGCGAGCGGTGGGTGAGCTGCTTTGCGAGGTACATGCCGATCTGGCGCGGCCAGACCACGGAGCGGTGGCGACGCTGGGAGAGGAGATCCCCCTTCGAGACACCGAAGTGGCGCGAGATGATGCGCAGGATGTCCTCGATCTTGATGCGGCGCGGCTCCACGCCCTGGAACAGGTCGCGCACCACGGTCTCGGCGATGTCCGGAGTGATGGGCGCACGCATGTGCTGCCAAGTGAGAT
>DAOMBL010000095.1:0-9684 GCA_035427325.1 Casimicrobiaceae bacterium | reverse complement strand
TGCTGTGTCCCAACTGTGGCACCCAGATGCGGATCATCGCCTTCATTACCGATGCCCGAACCGTGCGCGACATCCTCGTCCGCCTGGGTGAGCCGACCGCACCACCCCGCTTCGCGCCCGCACGCGGCCCGCCGCCGAAGAACCACGTCGACTGGGTCGTGCTCGACAGCGACTGGGAGGCCGAGTTCTGCCGCGTGGCGGAGGCGCATCCGCGCGTGATCGCGTACACGAAGAACCACGGACTCGGCTTCGAGGTGCCGTACCGCTTCGGCTCGGAGACGCGCCGCTACCGCCCCGACTTCATCGTGCTCGTCGACGATGGCCGGGGCGACGCCGATCCGCTCCATCTGGTGGTCGAGATCAAGGGCTACCGGCGCGAGGACGCGCGGGAGAAGAAGTCGACGATGGAGACCTACTGGGTACCCGGCGTGAACCACCTCGGGACCCATGGCCGCTGGGCGTTCGCGGAGTTCGCCGAGGTCTTCCGGATCGAGGCCGACTTCGAGGCGAAGGTCCGGGGAGCGTTCGAAGCCATGCTGGCCGCTTCGGCACCGCCGGTTCCAGCCCCCGAGGCGGTCGCGTGAGGGCTCGAGGCCTTTACATGTCCATGGAAAGTGTATAGAAAAGCCCAATTTTCTATACACGTCACGGCCGACCTGTAAAGACAATGGCCCAGATTAGCCCCCTGACCCGGCTCGACCCTGCTCGATTCGACCGGCCGGACATCCTGAAGCGGCTCGCCGCCGCCAGCCGTCAGCTCGCCGAGTTGAAAGGCGTCGCGGCGTCGATGCCCAACGAGGCCATCCTGATCAACACCCTGGGCCTGCAGGAGGCCAAGGACAGTTCCGCCATCGAGAACATCGTCACCACCCATGACGAGCTGTTCCGCGAAGGCAACAGCCCGGACGACGCCAGCCCCGTCGCGACCAAGGAAGTCGCCCGCTACCGCCAGGCCCTGCACGTCGGATACCGCCGCGTGCGCGAAACGGGACTGCTCACCAACAACGACCTGATCGCGATCCAGGAGACGCTCGAGCAGAACCGCGCGGGATTCCGCAAGTTGCCGGGGACGGCGCTGAAGGATGGCGCCGGCCGCACGGTCTATACACCGCCGCAGGACCCTCGGGACATCGCGAACCTGATGACCGACCTCGAGAGCTTCGTCAACGACGGCGCGCGATACGACGCCGACCCGCTGATCAAGATGGCGCTCATCCACCACCAGTTCGAGAGCATCCACCCTTTCTACGACGGCAACGGACGGACGGGCCGCATCCTCAACGTCCTCTACCTCGTGAAGGAGGACCTGCTCGACATCCCGGTGCTCTACATGAGTCGCCACATCGTACGCACCAAGCCTGATTACTACCGGCTGCTGCAGGAAGTGCGCGATCACGATCGCTGGGAGGACTGGGTGCTGTACTTGTTGACCGCTGTCGAGAAGACCGCCGCCGCGGGCATCACGACGGTGCAAGCGATCAAGGACTTGCTCCTCGACACCAAGCACAGGCTTCGCGACCAGCACGGGAAGCTCTACAGCCAGGACCTGATCAACAGCCTCTTCTCGCATCCGTACACCAAGATCGAGTACATCGAACGCGACCTGCGCGTGTCGCGCATCACCGCGATGAAGTACCTGAACACGCTTGTCGAGTCGGGTTTCCTGCAGAAGCAGAAATTCGGGCGCACGAACTACTACATCAACCAGCCGCTCTACGACATCCTCGCCGGCGAATCGATGCAGGGGGAAAGCGGAAATGGCCAGGAAACCGTCCGGGGCTGGTGGCAAGACCGTCACGACGCTCAAGCACGACGAAGCGAAGCGGAAGAACATCCCCACCGCCGAGTTCCAGTCGGTGCTGAAGGCGGAGGAGCAGCGACCGCTCGAGATGCGGTATCGGCGCAACCGCGACCTCGACCCGCAGCTCGTCTGGCGCGGCAAGGACGAGCAGGACTGGAGCGACCTCGTTGTCCACGCGCCGCCGCTCTGCATCCAGGAGAAGGTTCACCCCAAGGCGCTGATCGACGACCTCCTGCGCGAGACGAAGGAGCGCGCGCACGACGCGGGCGAGTCGACCCCCGACCTCTTCGCCGACTTCAACGGCATCCCGAAGGACGCCGACAAGACCGAGTTCTACCGCCACGACCAGAACTGGTCGAACCGGATGATCCTCGGCGATTCACTGCAGGTGATGGCGAGCCTCGCCGAGCGCGAGGGCCTGCGCGGCAAGGTGCAGTGCATCTACCTCGATCCGCCGTACGGGATCAAGTTCAACAGCAACTTCCAGTGGAGCACGACCAGCCGCGACGTCAAGGACGGCAACGCCGGGCACATCACGCGCGAGCCCGAGCAGGTGAAGGCGTTCCGCGACACCTGGCGCGACGGGATCCACTCGTATCTCACGTATCTGCGCGACCGGCTGACGGTGGCGAGGGATTTGCTGGCGGAGAGCGGGTCGATCTTCGTGCAGATTGGCGACGAGAATGTGCATCGGGTAAGAGCCGTGATGGACGAGGTGTTTGGGGACTCCAACCTTGTATCTCAGATCGCGTTTCGCACGACAAGTGGAAGGGCAAGTGAGGGGCTAGTGTAGTGTTCCGTATGTAACTTTACGCACCGAGCGCGGTCCAAGTTGTATCTTTGGACGCTGGAGCGCTCGATGCCGAACAAGCCTGGAAGACCCACTAAGGAGCTGCCTGTGAGTGCCGAGGATCGGGTGCAACTCGAGTCGATCGCGCGCTCGCAGAGTCTGCCGGCCTTGCTGGTTCGCCGTGCTCACATGGTGCTGCTCATGGCGGCCGGCGAGTCCGTCAGTGAAGTTGCACGGCGCTTCGGGGTGAGCCGGCCGACTGTCACGATGTGCCGGACTCGCTTTCGCGAACGTGGCATGGCGGGATTGCACAACGAGCTTAAGCCGGGGCGACCCGGTCGAGCGGTCGCTCAGTGCTGTCGTCGCTGATCGTGGTCCGGCACTTTCGTCCACGCACGACGCCTTGAAGCCCGAGTACCCCCATCAGCCGCTCGATCGTGCAACGGGCTACGTCCTGGCCCTCTCGGCCAAGCTGCCGCCAGACCTTGCGCGCCCCGTAGACCTGAAAGTTCTCCTCGTACACGCGCTGAATCTCCGGCACCAAGGCACGATCACGGCGCAGCCGCGGCGGCAACCGCTCCGGATTCGCGTCCCGCGCCTTCCACTCGTAGTACTGCGACGGGGCGATCGGCAGTTGCCCGCAGATCGACTCGACCCCGTAGGTGTCGCGATGCCGGTCGATGAACTCGACCATCACTTCGGTCGGCGGTCGAGCTCCGCCTGGGCGAAAAACGCCGACGCCTTGCGCAGAATCTCGTTCGCCCGCTTCAACTCTCGGTTCTCGCGCTCCAACTCCTTGAGCCGATCCCGCTCGTTGCTGGTCAGCCCGGCACGGCGACCCTGATCACGCTCGGACTGCCGCACCCAGCCGCGCAGCGTCTCCGCCGTGCAGCCGATCTTCGCCGAAATCGACCCGATCGCGGCCCACTGCGACTCATGCTGCCCTTCCTGCTCGAAGACCAGCCGAACCGCGCGTTCCCGGACTTCCGGGGAATACCGTTTCGATGTGCTCATGACCCCATCCTCTCAAGAAATGGAGTCTCCGGGAATCCCGGGGCGGTTCATGACCGAAAGGCAGCGCGGCGCTTCAGCATTTACGCGGAGCAAGCGCTTCGCAATGGATACGGCTTCCAAGCGTATTTGGTTGAGCAAAAGGTGCTACCGGAGATGAACAGGAACGTGGCCGAAACCGGGTCCAAGCTTGAGCTTGTGAAATCTCGGGTGCCGAAGGAAATGAAAACGTTGGTGTCCGACTGGCAATGGAAGAGTCAAGCGGTCAAGGTTGGAATGGCTGGAGAATATGACTTCATCTACACGTACTGCAGTCGACTGCTGCATGCGACTCCTACAAGTATCAGCACTGACATGAAGAATCTTGAGACTTCTGAGATGGCCATCTTTCTTCGATTTGTTCGCGCCGGCGTTCACGAGTTTCTAGAGGTTGCCACTGCACACTGCGATTCTCTCTTGCCTCATTGATCGGTAATTGCCTCGATGTGTACGCAATAGCAGGAAGGAGCCCAGGGAGAAATGGGCCGCAGTTCGCGCTCGAAGCGAGAGTGACCTGAGTCTCCTTCGTCGAGCCGCGACGCAGCGACCCCCGGCAGTCTCCCTGGACGATCGTCGCGATATGTGGCGTTGCGTGTCGGCTGCCCGCGGGGATCGCAAGCGCGCGTCGTCGATCCCCGCGAAGGGTGGGCGATCGGTGACGGGGAAGCAGGGGCCCCGCGCGCTTCATGCGGGGATGCGACCCGAGCCGAGCGCGCGTCCGGCGGACGCTACGTCATGAATCTGCGAGAGCGTTCATCGCCGGACGCAGACGACGCAGCGACCCCCGGCAGCCTCCTTGGGCGATCGTCGCGATGCGTGGCGCTGCGTGTCGGCTGCCCGCGGGGATCGCAAGCGCGCGTCGTCGATCCCCGCAAGTGGGGCGGTCGGCGACGGGGAAGCAGGGGCCCCGCGCGGCCTCTCTGGACGTTCGTCGCGATGCGTGGCGTTGCGTGTCGGCCGCCCGCGGGGATCGCAAGCTCGCGTCGTCGATCCCCGCTGCGCGGGGCCCCTCGCCGACGCAGCGACCCCGCGTGCTTCATGCGGGGATGCGACCCGAGCCGAGCGCGCGTCCGGCGGACGCTACGTCATGAATCTGCGAGAGCGTTCATCGCCGGACGCAGACGACGCAGCGACCCCCGGCAGCCTCCTTGGGCGATCGTCGCGATGCGTGGCGCTGCGTGTCGGCTGCCCGCGGGGATCGCAAGCGCGCGTCGTCGATCCCCGCTACGCGGGGCCCCTCGACGACGCAGCGACCCCGCGACGCTCGGCCATCTCACGCCCGATGTCGGCGAGTTCGGGCGGCGAGAGGGCCTCGCGGGCGAGCGGAAGCAGCGACGATTCTTCTAGCTCGATGTGCGCCTCGTAGCCGGCGGTGATCTCGCGCACGAGCCGCGGCGGCATCGCGGCGCGCTGGCCGGAGGCGATGCCCGACAGCAACGGGCGCAGGCGGCGCCACCGGGCGGCGATCTCGCGGTGCTCGGCGTCGATGCGCTCGGCGAGCGCACGCGCCTCGGCGACGCGCGCGACGAGGCGCGGCAGGACGCTGCGCTCCTCGTCCTCGTGATGGTGGATGGCCGCGGTGTCGAAGTAGCGCAGGATCGCCCGGGCCGCGGCGCGCGCGTCGGCGTCGTGCCCGTGCTCCGGCAGGTGGCGCTCGAGGCGGGCGAGCGTCGCGAGCTGGTTGCGGATGCGGCCGTGGCAGGCGGAGAGCATCTCGATCGGCTCGTCGAACGTGGCGGCTTCGCCGCCGGGGAGCAGGGGAGGGGTCATGGCGGTCACAGGCGCGCGAGCGCGCCCCAGGGGGACTTGGTGAGCGCGACCGACACGATGTAGCCGAAGGTCGCGAGCGCGGCGAAGAACGCGGCGGCGCGGATCCCCGGCGTGCGCCCGCGCTTGAGCGCGATCGAGCCGAGCACGATGTAGAGGAGGAGCGCCACGACCTTCGCCGTGATCCACGGCGCGGCGCCGCGCCCGATCTGCCAGGCGAGCCAGACGGCCGAGACGAGGAGCACGGTGTCGACGACGTGCGGGACGATGCGCACCCAGCGCGCGGCGAGCCGCTCGGGAGCGGTCCAGCGCCACGCGCCGCGCAGCACGAAGAGCGCGAGCGAGATCGCCGCGGAACCGGTGTGGACGTGCTTGATCGCGAGGTAGTCGAGCATGGGCGCGCCGGACGAGGGGAACGTCCGCGCCCCGATTCTAGCGAATCGTCGCCGACCGCCCCGCGACCGCGGTCGACGTCCCGTCGGCCGGACGGCCGCGATCGATGCCCTGCCCGCCGGGCGAACGCGGCGACGCCGCGCCCGCCCGTGATCGGAGGATGCGGCGGCTACGGCTTCTTCGGCTGCTTGGGTTTCTTCGGTTCCTTGCGCTGCTTGTCGCGGTTGCCCATGGAGGACCTCGTGGGTGGACGATGCGCGGTCCGCACGCGCCCGGAGGCCGCGCTGGTGCCGCAGGCGAATCGTGCCAGAAACGGGCGCTCCGTTGGCGCGCCCGTCTGGGGGAATTGCCTCGGGATCGCGCCCGGTCGCGTCAGCGGGCGTTTCGGCGCGCGCGTCGCCGCCGGGCGAGTGCGCCGCCCAGGAGCGCGACGAGCGCCGCAAGCCCGCCCAGCGCGAGCGGCTCGTCGACGGGGACGGGGACGTAGCTGATGACCGGAGGGGGGGCGCCGCCGCCGCAGTAGTCGATCATCGCGTCGAGGAACGCGAGGTTGTTCGCATCCAACGTGGGGGTGTTGGTATCCTGCCAGTCGGCCTCGAGCAGGAACAGCGTCCCGCCGCCCTGCGGCCGGAGGGCGAACGTGACGTGCGACGTGTCCGCGTTCCGGGCGCCCAGCGGCGTGACCGAGGGCTCGCCCGAGACGAGTCCGGCGAGGCTCAATCCGCAGCCTTCGTTGGCGGGGGCGGTCACCGGGATCGGGTTCGCCACCCAGAACGGATGCGCCGGATTGAGCTTCGCCGAAGGCATCGGATTGTCATAGCAGGCGCCAGCCTGCACGCCGTCCGGGTAGGCAGTGCCGTAGATCTCGTTGTAGACCTCGGCGCCCATGGAATACTCCGTGATGATCCGCCCTCCGGCGTTGAGGTAGGCGAGCCACGCGGCGCCGTTGCCCGCGACCGTGGCGTAGCGGCTGACGAACATCGCCTGCGTGGTCGCCGTCGGCGTGCAGCCCGAGAGTTCGTTGAACGGGCCGGATCCGGAGTAGAGCCCGGACAGCGGGCGCTGGGACGACCCGCAGAGCATCAGGTCCGGACGAGCGGCGCAGGCCTGCGCGAAGGCGCTGCCCGCGAACGCGAACTGGGCAAGGGCAAGCACGCTGACGATGACGCTTCTGCGGACGTTCATCTTCGCCCCCTCTCATTTCATCGCAGCTTGTGAGGCAACCATGCACGGCCTGATCGGGGACCGGCACCGGGGTGGTCGAGCGTAACGGCCATGTTCGTCGTTGCCTGAATGCAACATCGGTGGCCGGCGTCGTCCGGGCGACAGCCTCGACACGGTGCGGCCACGCACGAGCGGCACACTAGCGCCGGGCACTCCGCGATCCGCGTTTCCCGGAGGCCGCCTCGCCATCGTCCGGTGGCCCGACGCGTTGCGCATCCGCGGATGGCGCAGATCCTGCTTGGCGGCGCTCCCGGTCGCGGACCGTATGAGGCCGAACCACAGAAGCGCCCCCGCGCGCGAACAGCCGCCGCACGAGCGTGCGCAGCCAGCGATGCGCGGCATCGCGCTCCGCGCTCTCGTGCCAGAGCATTCGCACGTCGTATTCCGGCACGTCGCCCGGCAGGTCCCAGACGCGCACCGGCCAGCGCTCCTCCATCGAGCGCGCGTGCATGCGCGGCACGATCGCGAGGAGGTCGGTCGTGGTGACGAGGTCGGGCAGCGCCGCGTAGTGGCGCGCGTGCACGACCGTGCGCTCGGCGAGCCCGAGCGCGTCGAGCATCCGCTGCACGCTCTCGTGGTAGGTGGCGGTGGGCGAGGCGACCGCGAGCGACGCGCCGGCGAGCTGCTTCGCCGTGAGGGCGCCTCCTGCGCTGCCGCACGACGGCCGCCAGAGGCGCGCGGTCACCGCGACGTAGCGTTCGTGGAACAGCGATTCGCCGGCGACGCCCCGGTGCGTCGGCACGAGGATGCCGATCGCGAGATCGATCTCGCGCGCGACGAGCGCCGCGTTGACCGCGTGCGCGGGCACGCCGGCGTTCTCGAGGCCGGCGTGCGGGGCCTCGCGCCGCAGCGCGGCGGCGAGCGGGGGCAGGAACAGGATCTCGCCCAGGTCGGACATCGACAGCCGCCAGTGCACGCGGTCGGCGGCGGGGTCGAACGCGCCGGACGACGCCAGCGTGGCCTCCAGCGCGCGCAGGTGCGCGACGACCTCCGGGACGACGCGCTCGGCGAGCCGCGTCGGATTGAGCCCGGCCGGCGAGCGCACGTAGAGCGCGTCGCCGAACGCCTCGCGCAGCCGTCCGAGCGCATGGCTCACCGCCGGCTGCGACAGCGCGAGCGTCCGCCCGGCCCCGGTCACCGAGCCGGTCGCGTGCACGGCCACCAGCACGCGCAGCAGGTTGAGGTCGAGGCGCTGGAAGTTCATCGTCATGCACCAGGAGAATGTCGACCATTCTGACAATCGATTGGACGAATGCCAAGCCCCGGCCTACCCTCGGTCGCGTGACCTGCCACCGGGCCGGGACGCCGGCCGTCGGCGCTTCGGAAGGCGGGAGGCGGCACTTCGCCGGCGGGGCCCGCCGGAGTGAGGGAGGACCGGTGCAGGAGATCGTCATCCAGGGCCGCGGCGGCCAGGGCGCGCAGACCGCGGGCAACCTGCTCGCGGCGACGCACTTCGCCGAGGGCCGCTTCGTGCAGTGTTTCGCGAGCTACGGCGGCGCGCGCCGCGGCACGCCGGTGTCGTCGTACCTGCGCGTCGACGAGCGTCCGGTGCGCGTGCGCTGCGACATCGAGCGCGCGGACGCGATCCTGTGCTTCGACGCGACGCTGCTCGAGGGGCGGCTCCTCGCCGCGGCGCACGCCGGCACGCTGATCGTCGTCAACTCGGCGCGCGGCCCCTCCGAGTTCGCGCGCGCGCTTCCCGGCTACCGCGTGATCCCGGTGGACGCGCTCGCGATCTCCCGGCGCGCGGGGCTCGGGCGCATCGTGAACTCCGCGCTGCTCGGCGCGTTCGCGCGCGCCGTCGGCGCTCCGGCGCTCGCGACGCTCGAACGCACGCTGGCCGAACGCTCGCCGAAGCTCACCGACGAGAACCTCGCCGCCTGCAGGGAAGGCTGGCGGGTCGTCGACGCCTCGCTCAAGACCCTGGAGGCCGCGGCATGAACGCGCCCGCCGAACTCGTCCCCCCGATCTGGACGACCGGATCGACCGAGGCGATCCGCACCGGCACCTGGCGCGCGGCGATCCCGCGCCACGTGCAGGCGCCGTCGCCCTGCCACCGGGCCTGCCCGGTCAACGGCGACATCGCCGAGTGGATCGGGCTCGCGCGCGAGCGCGACTTCCGCGGCGCGTTCAACGTGCTCGCGCGGCACAATCCGTTCCCCGCGATCGCCGGGCGCATCTGCCACCACCCCTGCGAGGCGGCGTGCAACCGCGCGACCCTCGACGAGTCGCTGTCGATCTGCAAGCTGGAGCGCTTCGTCGGCGACCTCGCGATCGAACGCGGCTGGGCGTTCGCGCCGCCCGAGGTCGAGCGGCGGGAGCGCGTCGCGGTGGTCGGCGGCGGCCCCTCGGGACTCTCGGCCGCCTACCAGTTGCGGAAGCTGGGCTACCGCGTGACGCTCGTGGAGGCGACCGGAGCGCTCGGTGGTCTGATGCGTCACGGCATTCCGTCCTACCGCCTCGCGCGCGACGTGCTCGACGCCGAGATCGCGCGCATCGTGGCGCTCGGCGTCGACCTGCGGCTCGGCGAGTCCCTCGCGACCGCGGAGGCCCGGGATGCGCTCGCCGCGACCCACGACGCGGTGTACGTGGCGACCGGCGCGCAGCGGCACAAGCGCCTGCCCGCGCTCGACTACGGCCGACCCTGGGTCGTCGACGG
>DAOMBL010000094.1:5592-9695 GCA_035427325.1 Casimicrobiaceae bacterium | reverse complement strand
CGAGGCGAGCCGGCGCTTCCTTCGCCGGTGAAATCAGCCGGCATCCGGTCTCGCTGCGGTCGGTCATCGTCCAGGTCGCGCCGCGGATGCGCCGCGCGACGCTCTCCGGATTCACAACCGGGTTCACCATCTGCGTGACTTCGTCGAAGGCCGCGGCAACGCCGGGCATGCGCGCGCGGTCGGGCAGCTTGTCGATCTCCGCGATCGCGCGCGTCAGCGACTGCAACCCGGTGACGACCCGCACCTGCGCCTCGGTGCGGAAGCGCTCGGCGCGCGGCGCCTGCGAGATCGCGTCGGGCCCGTAGAGGGACGCGAGGCGCATCAGGAGCAGCCGCTGTTCGCGCGGCGGCAGGTCGCCTGGCTCCGGCGCGGCGTCTTCGTGCTCCGGCAACCAGCGCATCCGCTCGACCACGCGCGCGTACACCGGCGCGAGGTCGAGGAAGAGCAGGCGGCCGCCGACCGCGGGTTTGTCCCGACGACGCAAGCCCTGCGCGCCGGTCAGGTCGACGAAGAACCCCGCGCCCTCGCCCGGCGGCGGGACGAGCGTGAGCGTCGGCGCCCAGTCGGCGACCTGCTTCGCCACCCACTCCACCTGGTCGGGCGTGAAGTTGCCGGAGTCGAGGCGCATCAGGAGCAGCGTCTGAACGTACTCCTGCTCGAGCGTGATGCCCGGCTGCGCGAACCCGCCGCCGCCGAGCACCAGTTGCTCGCGCTGCAGATTGCGCATCCGCGCGAACTCGTAGAGCTCGTGGAAGTCGCGCCACTGCGCGGGGATCCAGTGGCTGTATCGGAACAGCCGGTAGCGTCCGTCGAGCCCGCGATGGTGCGCGAGGCGCACCAGCACCCAGGGCAGGATCGCGCGCCAGCGTCGATGGTCGGCGCGCGGATAGCCCGACTTGAGCGCGAGCTGGTAGGCGGTGATGAACGCCTTGACCAGGTCGAAGGCCGCGTGCCAGAGCCGCGACTCGACCGACGAACTCTTCTGGTAGTTCGCCGTGTACTGGCGCGTGATCTGCGCGATCACCTGTTCGAGCCGCGCGTCGATGCGCAGCAGCGCCTCGACCTGCGCGGGCCCGACATCGCGGCGCGAACCGGGAAATCCCGCGACGACCTCGAGCGCTTCTCTCTGCGTGGCGAGGACATCGCCGGAAGGAAGATCGGCGATCCAGCGTTCCGCGTGCGCTGCGCTGGCGAGAGGGTCGGAAAGCCGGCGCACCCACGCGACCAGCGGATGGCCGAACCCGCGCGAGGCTCCCGTCGGCGCGCGCGCCGGGGTGGCCACTATCGCCCTCCGACGGTCATGCGCTCGATCAGCATCGAGCCGACGTGACGCGAGCCGCGGCGGTCGACGTCGCGGCCGATCGCGACGATGCGGCGGAACATGTCGCGAAGGTTGCCCGCGATCGTCACTTCTTCCACGGGATGCGCGATCTCGCCGCCTTCGATCCAGTAGCCCGCGGCGCCGCGCGAGTAATCGCCGGTCACCGCGTTGACGCCGTGCCCGAGCTGCTCCGTGACGAGGAAGCCGCGACCCATGCGCTTCATCAGCGCCGGCAGGTCGTCGTCGCCGTGCGAGACGACGAGATTGTGGCTGCCGCCGGCGTTGCCGGTCGAGGCCATGCCGAGCTTGCGCGCCGCATAGCTGCCGAGGAAATATCCGCTCACGATGCCGCGGTCGACGACGGTCCGCCTCGCCGTCGCCACGCCTTCCGCGTCGAAAGGCGCACTGCCGCGCCCACGCGCGAGGTGCGGCTCCTCGACCACGGTCACCTCCGGCGCGAAGATCTCCTGGCCAAGCGAATCGACGAGGAACGAACTCCTGCGGTAGAGGCTGCCCCCCGACACCGCCTGGACGAACGCACCGATCAGGTCGGCGGCCTCGGGCGCTTCGAACAGGACCGGGCACTCGATCGTCGCCACCGGCCGCGCACCGAGCCGACGGGCGGTGCGCTCACCGGCGATGCGGCCCACTTCGGCCGCATCCTGCAGATCGGCGGGCGAACGCGCGGCGCTGTACCAGAAGTCGCGCTGCATGCCGCTCGCGTCCTCGCCGATCACCGACGCGTCGATGTGGTGGCGCGAGCTGCGGTAGCCGCCCCGAAATCCGAGCGAATTGGCGTAGATGAACTCGCTCTCGTTGCGCGACACCGACGCGCCATCGGAGTTGACGAGGCGACGGTCGACCGCGAGCGCGGCCGCCTCGGCTTCGCGACCGAGTTCGATCGCCCGTTCGACATCGAGGTCCCAGGGATGGAAGAGATCGAGGTCGGACCAGTGGCGCGCGAGCCGGTCTGCGTCGGCGAGGCCCGAGCAGGGATCCTCCGCGGTGAACCTCGCGATCGCGAGCGCCTTCTCCACCGTGTCCCGGATCGAGTCGTCGGAGAAGTCGGCGCTGCTCGCGTTGCCGCGCCGCGCGCCGAGGTACACCGTGACGGAAATGCCCTTGTCGCGGTTGTAGGCGATGGTCTCCACCTCGCCCTTGCGCACCGTCACGCTCTGGCCGATGCCCTGGGAGACATCCGTTTCGGCAGCGCTCGCGCCGCCCCGGCGCGCGACGTCGAGGACCTGCGCCGCCACGCGTTCGAGTTCGGCGGTCGGGACCGGAAAGCGGCCGCCCTGCTCCAGGTCGGCGATGCGGGTCCGGTCGAGGGGTGGGGGCGCGTTCATCACGGGGATCGCGCACCAAGGGAGCCTCGCCGCGCGTCCGCACTTCGGCGGTCATCTATCATAGCAAAGCCCCCGCCGATCATGACGCCTGCGCACCGCCGTCCGAACACCCCGAACGACCTTCCGACCGACGGTCGGGAACCGGCGCGTCCGTCCAAGACCCGGCTCAAGCGCGAGATGGCCTCGCTGCAGGACCTCGGTGTCTCGCTCGTCGACCTCGACCCCGTCCGGCTGGCGTCGCTCGACCTGCCCGAGCGACTGGTCGATGCGATCGTGCTCGCCCGCGGCATCACCCGGCACGAGGCTCGCCGCCGCCAGATGCAATACGTCGGGCGGCTGATGCGCGAAGTCGATCCGGTTCCGATCCGCGAGGCGCTCGAGCGCTTCGACAGCGTGCCGCGCGCCGAGAAGGCGCGCTTCGCGGCGATCGAACGCTGGCGCGAGCGACTGCTCGCCGAGTCCAACGCGCTGGACGACTTCGTGCGCGAGCATCCGGCGGCCGATCGCGCCACGATCGCAAGAGCGATCGCCTCGGTGCACGCTGAACGGAAGCGAGGCGAGACTACGCGCGCATTCCGCGAACTCTTCCGAACCCTGCGCCGCGTCTACGGCGACGCCTGAACCCCATGAACACCTTCACGATCGGGCTCGTCTCCGTCTCCGACCGCGCTTCGCGCGGCGTCTACGAGGATGCGGGCCTGCCCTCGCTCGAAGCCTGGCTCGCGAGCGCGCTGGTCACGCCGTTTCGCACCGAGAAGCGCCTGATCCCCGACGAGCAGCCGGTCATCGAACGAACGCTGGTCGAACTCGCCGATGTCGCGGGCTGCGACCTCGTGCTCACCACCGGCGGCACCGGACCCGCTCCGCGCGACGTGACGCCCGACGCGACGCTCGCGGTCGCGCACCGCGTGATGCCGGGATTCGGCGAGCAGATGCGGCAGGTGTCGCTGCGCTTCGTTCCGACGGCGATCCTGTCGCGCCAGGTCGGCGTCGTGCGCGGCCGCACGCTCATCCTCAACCTGCCCGGCCAGCCGAAGTCGATACGCGAGACGCTCGAAGGGGTGCGAGACGAACAGGGAACCGTGGTGGTCCACGGCGTGTTCGCCGCCGTGCCCTACTGCCTCGACCTCATCGGCGGACCGTACGTCGAGACCAATAACGCGGTGTGCAAGGCATTCCGCCCGAAGTCGGCGCAGCGGCCCGCGACCTGAGCGTGGGACGGGTCTTCGTCCCTGTGGGCGGGCGTCAGCCCGACCGTTCGGGCTTCGGCCCGACGGAGTTCGCGCAGATGCAACACAACGGCGTCGGCCTGAAGGCCGACCCACAGTGGGGGCCGTGGGTCGCGCTTCAGCCCGACAGTTCGAGCCTCGGCCCGACGGGATTCGCGCAGATGCAACACAACGGCGTCGGCCTGAAGGCCGACCCACAGTGGGGGC
>DAOMBL010000094.1:0-5492 GCA_035427325.1 Casimicrobiaceae bacterium | reverse complement strand
CGGCGTCGGCCTGAAGGCCGACCCACAGTGGGGGCCGTGGGTCGGGCTTCAGCCCGACAGTTCGAGCCTCGGCCCGACGGGATTCGCGCAGATGCGATGCATCGGCGTCGGCCTGAAGGCCGACCCACAGTGGGGGCCGTGGGTCGGGCTTCAGCCCGACGGGGTTCGCGTCGTGCTCGGCGATTGGCATCGGTCTGAAGCCCGCGCCACGGCGATCTCCTGAACGATGACACGGGAACCCGACCGAAGCGGCGCCGGGCCGACTCGCGAACGGCAGGCGCGCGCAGGCACCGTCTTCGTCATCGCCTCGGCCGTGGCCTTCGGTGCGATGGCGATCTTCGCGCGATTCGCCATGCGCGACGGAGCGGATACGACGGGCCTGCTCGCCGTTCGATTCGCGATCGCCGCCGGCTTCCTCATCGCGCTGGGCGCGCTCCTTCGTCTCCGCTGGCCGCGCGGTCGCGACCTGGCGATCCTGCTCGCGCTCGGGGGAATCGGCTACGCAGCGCAGGCGGCGAGCTTCTTCACCGCGCTCTCGCTCGCGCCGGCGGGACTCGTGGCGCTCCTGCTCTACCTCAATCCGGCGATCGTCGCGGCCCTCGCCGCCGTGCGCGGTCAGGAACGCCTGACGCGTCGGAGCGTCGCGGCGATCGCAATCGCCCTGACCGGGCTCCTGCTCACGCTCTGGCCCACGCTTTCGGGCGACTCGGCCGGCGTGCATCCGGCCGGCGTCGCGCTCGGCGTCCTGGCCGCCCTCGTCTACGCGGTGTACATCGTCGCGTCGGCGGGGGTCGCGTCGCGCGTCGATCCGCTCGCGATGTCCACCGTGGTGATCGCCAGCGCAGGCCTCGCCTTCGGCGCGGTCGCGCTCGTACGCGGCGCGAGCCTGCCGCAGAGCGCGATCGGGTGGGCCGCGACGGTCGCGATCGCGCTGGTCTCGACGGTCGCCGCGATCACGTTGTTCTTCGCGGGCCTCCGGCGCATCGGCCCCACGCGGGCGTCGACGCTCTCGACGATCGAACCGGTGGTCACGGTCGCCCTCGCCGCGCTCGTCCTCGACGAACGGATCGCTTCGATCCAGCTCGGCGGAGGGGCCCTGATTCTCGTCGCCGCCGTGTTGCTCGCCCGGGATCCGGCCTGAGTCCGCGAATCGTGTTCGCTCGCACGAGCGCAGCCGCCGAAACCGAAGGCCGCGAATCCGTTCGAGGGGCATTCCGCCCGACTGGGTTCGCCCGTCGCCCGGCAGGACGCGCGTCGTTTCCTCCATGCGCGTCCTCGCACATCGACCCGCCGGCGTGAGCACGCCGCGAAGTCGCCACCCGGCGAGTGCCGGTCCCGGCATCCCGCCCGGGAACGCCGGACGCGGCGCCCCGTCGCGGTAAGATGCGCGCGGCCCGGTGCCCCGTTTCAGGGGCTCTCGCCGGACTGCGTCGCAGCGGCCCCCACCGTGCCGGGCATCGCCGGAACGGAGCGCCTGCGCCAATGCGGGGGACGACATGGACTTCGACTGGCTGCAGCTGGTGAAGGCGGGGCTGGGAACGCTCGTCGCGATCGCGCTCGTCGGCGGGCTCTTCGTCATGTTCGTGAAGGACGTGACGCAGAAGAAGCACACGGTGCTGCGCAACTTCCCGGTCATCGGCCGCTTCCGTTACTGGTTCGAGGAACTGGGCGAGTACTTCCGGCAGTACTTCTTCGCGAACGATCGCGAGGAGATGCCGTTCAACCGGGCGACCCGGTCCTGGGTCTACCGGCTCGCCAAGGACGAGGGGGGGCTGATCGGCTTCGGCTCGACCTACAACCTGCGCGAGCCGGGCGCGCTGGTCTTCGTCAATGCGCCCTTTGCCGTGCTCGACGAGGATCAGCTGCCGACGCCGCCGCTGGTCATCGGCGAGGGCTGGTGCGAGCGGCCCTTCCCGGCGCGCTCGGTGGTGAACGTCAGCGGCATGAGCTACGGCGCCATCTCGAAGCCGGCGGTGCGGGCGCTGTCGCGCGGCGCGGCGGCGGCCGGCTGCTGGATGGACACCGGCGAGGGCGGCCTCTCGCCCTACCACCTCGAGGGCGGCTGCGACCTCATCATGCAGATCGGCACCGCCAAGTACGGCGTGCGCGACGCCGACGGCAAGCTGTCGTTGCAGCGGCTGCGCGAGCTGGCCGCCCACGAAAGCGTGCGCGCCTTCGAGATCAAGTTGTCGCAGGGCGCCAAGCCGGGCAAGGGCGGCGTGCTGCTCGGCGCCAAAGTGACGGAGGAGATCGCGGCGATCCGCGGCATTCCTGCCGGGGCGGACTCGATGAGCCCGAACCGCCACCGCGACGTCGCCAACGCCGACCAGCTGCTCGACATGGTGGCGCGGGTGCGCGAAGCGACCGGCAAGCCGGTCGGCGTGAAGACGGCGATCGGCGGCTGGAACTTCATGAACGAGCTCACCGAGGCGGTGGCGCGGCGCGGGCCCGGCTTCGCCCCGGACTTCATCGCCGTCGACGGCGGCGAGGGCGGCTCCGGCGCGGCGCCGCAGGCGCTGGCCGACCACATGGCGCTGTCCATCGACGAGGCGCTGCCGCGCGTGGTGGACGCCCTCATCGAAGCCGGCCTGCGCGACCGCGTGCGCGTCATCGCCGCCGGCAAGCTGGTGACCTCGGCGCGCGCCGCCTGGGCGCTCGCCGCCGGCGCCGACTTCGTGAACACCGCGCGCGGCTTCATGTTCGCGCTGGGCTGCATCCAGGCGCTGCGCTGCCATACCAACACCTGCCCGACCGGCATCGCCACGCACAACCCGCGCCTGCAGCGGGGGCTCGTCGTCGAGGAGAAATGGCAGCGCGTCGCGAACTACGCGACCAACATGAACAAGGAGATCGACATGATCGCGCACAGTTGCGGCGTGCGGCACGCGCGCGAACTGGAGCGCCGTCACGTGCGGCTCGTGCAACCGACGGGCGGCACGATCGCCCTCGACGTGCTCTACCCGCTGCCGCCGGCGTCGGCCGGCCGGGCAGCGTGACGGCGGAAGGCGCCGCCCGCGGCGCCCAGCGGGTCGGGTTCGTCATCGGAGGCGCGCAGAAGGCCGGGACGACCGCGCTCGCCTGGATGATCGTCGACCATCCGAAGCTCATGATCGCGATGGGCAAGGAGGCCCACTGGTTCGACGACGAGCGGAACTTCCGACGCGGCGCGGGCCCGGACTCGACCTACGAGGAGCGGTATTTCGCCGGCGCGGAGGAAGGGGCGACGCTCTTCGACGCGACGCCGTCCTACCTGTGGTGGCCCCGGGCACCCGAACGCATTCGCGCGTACAACCCCGCGATGCGCTGGGTGGTTCTCCTGCGCGACCCCGTCGAGCGCGCGTATTCGCACTGGAACATGGCGCGCTCGCGCGGCACCGAGGACCTGGGCTTCGTCGGCGCCGTCGCAGCCGAGGCGGAGCGCATGCGCACGGCGGACCCCGATCGCGCCCAGCGCATCTCGTATTTCTCGCGCGGCCTCTACGCGCACCAGGTCCGGCGCCTGTGGAGCCTGTTTCCGCGCGACCAGACGCTGATCCTGCGAAGCGAGCGCCTCGATGCCGACCCGGCCGGTGTCGTCGGCGAAGTGCTGGAGTTCGTGGGCGTCGAGCCGCTCGCCGAGGTCGAGCCGCAGCGGCGCAACGTCGGGAGCTACGCCGCGCCGATCGATCCCGAGGAACGGCGTGTCGTCCGGGCGATGTACGAAAAGGACATCCGCGACCTCGAGCGGCTGCTGGGCTGGGATCTCTCGGATTGGCTCAGGTGATCGCGAGCGGGTCCCTCGTCCTCGCACGCCCGCCGGGATCCTGTCCGTAGAATTCCACGAACTGCCGGTAGACGTCCGGGTAATTCGCCGACAGCATCGCGGGAGACGCGAAGAACACCTCGGAGAGCACGGCGAAGAACTCGCCGGGGCTCTCGGCCGCGTACGGATCGATCTCCGTGTCCTCGTCGCGGTCGACGCGCGCGGCGAAGTGCTCGTAGGCCCGCGACAGCGCGCGCTTCCAGGCTCGCGCGTCCATCGCCGGCGGGAGCGGCGGGCAGCCGTTCGCGTCGCCGTCGCGCATGTCGAGCTTGTGCGCGAACTCGTGGATCACGAGGTTCATGCCGGCCGTCCCGAAGTCCGACGACGCCTCGACGTCCGGCCAGGACAGCACGACCGGTCCTCCGGGCATCGCCTCGCCGGCGAGCGGTCCGTCGTTGACGTGGACCACGCCCGCTTCGTCCTCCCAGGTCCAGTCGGGGACGAACTGGTCCGGATAGACGACGACGTTCTCGAAGTCGTCGTACCAGTCGAGCGACAGGCCGAGGACCAGGATGCAGGCCTGCATCGCGATCACGACCCGCTGCAGCGGCGTCACGTCGTGCCCACCCGCGCCGACGATGGACTTCCGGTCGAGGAAGAGCACGACGAGATCGCGCAGGCGCGCGCGCTCCGCGTCGCCGAGAGCGTCCAGGAACGGCAGGGCCGCGACGGCTTCGGTCCAGAGGTCGTCGGGAATCGCCGAGCGCTCGAGCGTGCGCCGGCGGCGCCAGCGTTTCAGCGCGTCGAGCATCGGCGCGGCCTACTCGAGGTCGTGGGCGTCGGCGCCGGGCGCATCCGGCTCGGCGTCGAGTTCGTTCGTGCCCGGGCCCGCACCGCCGAGCAGCCGCTCGGCCTCGATGTCGGGCAGCGCTTCGACGTCGCGGAGCCGGCGCGCGATCGTCGTGGACTTGCCGCGCGCGAGGTCGAGCGTGTTGCCGGCCTCGTCGAGCTTCTTCCGCGCCTTGGCGAGGATGTCGCCGAACTTGCCGAACTCGGTGCGCACCGCGCCGAGCGTGCGCCAGACCTCGGCGGAACGCTCTTCGATCGCGATCGTGCGGAAGCCCATCTGCACGATGTTCAGGAGCGCGAGGAAGTTGGTCGGCCCCGAGAGCGTCACGCGGAACTCGCGCTGGAGGTCGTCGGCGAGGCCCGGGCGCGCCATCATCTCGGCGTACAGGCTCTCGGTCGGCAGGTACAGGAACGCGAAGTCGCTCGTGTGCGGCGGCGAAACGTAGAGCGTCCGGATCGCCTTCGCCTGCGCACGCAGGAACTGGCCGAGCGCGCGGCGCGCCGCTTCGGCCGCGTCGCCGTCGTTCCTTTCGAGCGCGTCCTGCAGCCTCTCCCACTCCTCCACCGGGAACTTCGCGTCGACCGGGATCCAGACCGGCTCCTCGTCGGGCTTGCCGGGCATGCGGATCGCGAACTCGACGCGCCGGCCGCTGCCCGGCACCGTCTCGACGTTGGTCGCGAACTGCCCCGGCGTCAGCACCTCGGCGAGCAGCGCGCCGAGCTGCATCTCACCCCAGGTGCCGCGCTTCTTGACGTTCGTCAGCACGCGCTTGAGGTCGCCGACGCCGACCGCCAGCGTCTGCATCTCGCCCAGGCCCTCGTGGACCTGGTCGAGCCGGTCGGACACCTGCCCGAACGACGCGCCGAGTCGCTCGTCGCGCGTGGCCTGCAGCTTCTCGTC
>DAOMBL010000093.1:0-9716 GCA_035427325.1 Casimicrobiaceae bacterium | reverse complement strand
GGATTCCGGCGCCCGGCACAAGCCGTCGTTGGCGAGATCGATTGCGTGGTGCAGGTGCAGGTCTTCGTACCCGGCTGCGAGCGAGGCGCGTTGAGCGCGTCGGTTGGGTTCGAACGCGCGCGCTCGCCGGCAGCACCCGGGTCGCCACGAAACGGGAGAAACCTGCGGGATGTTGCGTAGACTGAAGAAGCCCTGGGCAATCGTCGTTGCCTGGGCGGGCGTTGTCCTCGTCGCCCTGTACCTCGTCTATCGCTGGGTGGATCCTTTGCCACCCCATCACTTCGCGATCGCGGCGGGGATCGCGGGCACCCACTACGACGAGCTCGCGAGACACTACGCAAGGATTCTCGCGCGCGACGGGGTTGTGCTCGAGGTTCGCAACTACCCTAGCGGTCTCGAGCATTTCGACGTACTGCGCGACGCCGCTTCCGGTGTGCAGGCGGGTATTACGACCTTCGGTTTCACGGAGCCGCGCGATGCCGAGATCCTGTCTTCCCTGGGCGGCATATCCGACTCCGCGCTATTCATCTTCTACCGGGGCACCGAACCCGTCACGCTGTTCTCGCAGTTTCGCGGGCGACGCGTATCCATCGGGAAGCCGGGGACCGCATTGCGGACGCTCTTGTCGGAGGTTCTGAAGGGTGCCGGCGCACTGGATTCCGCGCAGCTCGCGGATCTGGACTACGCCGAGGCGATCGATGCCTTGATCGGCGGCCAGATCGATGTCGCGGTCGTTTCGACCCAACTGGATGACAATCTCCTGCAGCGCGCGCTCTCCGCTCCGGGAATCCGGCTGATGAACGTGGCGCAAGCCCAGGCGATCTCGAAGACGGTCCCCGGGCTGGCGCGCGTCGTCCTGCCGCAGGGAATGGTCAGCATGAGCCGCAACATTCCCGATTCGGACGTTGGCCTGCTCGCCATCCGCAACCGGGTGCTCGTGCGCAAGGATCTCCACCCCGCCTTGCAGTACCTGCTCCTCGAGGCGATGCGCGAAGTCCACGGGCCCCCTGGAGCCTTCAATCGGCTGGGCGAATTTCCCGCGGAGCAGCCCAACGACTTGCCCCTCTCCCCGACGGCGGAGGCGTTCTACCGTTCGGACGCGACGTTCTGGCAACGCTACACCGCCTACTGGCTCAGCTCCCTCCTCAATCGAATCGTCTTCTTCGTGATCCCGATCGTTGCGCTCTTGATTCCGTTGATCGGGATTGCCCCACGCCTGATCCGATGGGTGTTCGTACGGCGTATCGAGCAGGTGCACCGGGCGTTGGGAATCCTCGAACGCGACCTCGAACGAAGCGGGAACAGGTTTCGGGTCGACGACTATCAGGCACGCGTCGCCCATATTGAATCCGCCGTGCGGTCGCTCAAGGTCGGACGGCCATTCGAAGTCGACCTGCACCGGCTCAAAGTCCATCTGCGGATGGTGCGAGACGACGTCGATCGAATGAAGGCAGCAGAATATTCCGAACAGGGTCGCGCCGACGCCTGATCAACGGCGCTCGCTCCCGACAGCGCAGGGCCTCCACGAGAAGCGAGAACGCCGGCGTCGGTTGGCGGCGGCTGGGGTAGTAGAGATGGAAGCCTGAACAGGTCTTCGCCCAGTCCTCGGATTGTCTCGGCCTGAAGTCACGAAGAGCAATGTAGTCCCCAGCTATTGATAGATGAACATCACCAATCGGATTGAGTTCATACCAGAATCGCATGAACGAGACGCGGGGAATCGTGAACAACAACGAAGCTATCTGATCGCAAGGCTCCGTATTCGTCCAAGTTCCCAAGTCGCGCCCGCGCCGCGTACCGTCACGGCGAGTTGCTGCCCTGGTCGCTGGTCGATCGCAGGCTTCCACGGCACCAGCGAGAAGCCCAAGCCGTCATCGAGCATCGCGTAGCGCCCGCTGGCGAGCATGATCGAACGCCGGTAGATGCCGGCGACGCCCTGACCGTCCGTAACGGGGCGATGCTCCAGGACGCGCCTTCGGCGGCAATGTCCTTCGCGGCCTGCGCCAACTCGTGCCCCGCAGCGTCGCCAGCAGTGTGCCGCGCGAGGCCGACACGCTGCCCGCGATGCTCGGCCGGCCTCTGTTCGGGCAGGAAGTCCGCGCGCTGGCGCAAGCGTCTTTGACCTCGCCACCAAAGCCCAGATCGCCCAGCCCCTTGCCGCCGCCGATCAACTGTTGGTCGAGCCAGGTGGCGCCGATCACGCGGGCCTGCCGCTCGATGGGCAGGTGCGATTTCAGTACCTTGACAACACCGCCACCGAGACGCTGCGCGTCGTATTGGGGCCTCGTTTCGCGAGGTCGCCGGGGACGCGTCAGACACCTTCGGCTTCGTGCTCCACGATGTCAACGCGGCGCAGTGCTTCGAGCCGGCGCACAGGGGTGGGTGGCGACTACCTGCCGCGGGTCGCGGTCGAGCGTGGCCTGCCGCCTAAGCCGCGCGAGGAATCAGTGCGCCGTGAAGCCGCCGTCGACCGACAGGCCGACGCCGCCGACGACGTTCGCGCCGGGGCTGCACGGCCACAGGACGGCTGCAGCCACTTCATCGGCCCTTCCCAGGCGGCCGATGGATTGCTCCTTCAGGATCGCCTTCATCGCGTCCGCCTGACCCTTGAGCATGTCCTGCACCAACGGGGTATCGATGGTACCGGGGCAGACAGCGTTGATGCGGATGCCGCGGGGCGCATATTCCACGGCTACGCTCTTGGTCATGCCCAGCACGGCATGTTTCGGTCCGTGATGGGCCGCGCATTCGGGAAGGCCGACCAGGCCGCCCAGCGACGAGTTGTTGACGATCGCGCCCGAACCTTGGACGCGCATCACGCGCAGCTCGTGCTTGATGCTGGCCCACACGCCGAACTGGTTGACCGCGA
The DNA here is from genome assembly GCA_035427325.1 of Casimicrobiaceae bacterium. Taxonomy (GTDB): domain Bacteria; phylum Pseudomonadota; class Gammaproteobacteria; order Burkholderiales; family Casimicrobiaceae; genus VBCG01. The sequence goes on along the minus strand of DAOMBL010000093.1, from coordinate 6,847 downwards.
CCACGCGCCGGAAATTCTCGGCTGGCTCGTCGGCCGCGCCTCCTGGCCGGCACGATCGTCCAGGTGGCGTCAGCGGGCCATGGAGCGAGGCGATCGGCGGGACATCGTGGCGACACACCGTGACGCGCGCCGCAGGCGGCAGGGTGAAGCGCTCAGGCTTCGTTGACGTGGCGGCTCATCGCAATGCTCCGCGACTCGCCCTTGCTTCGTCGGTCGGCCGGGCACCGGGTGCGAAGCGCGGGAGGAGCATCCCCGCGTGCTGGCGGTAACGGCGGTACTTGTCGCCGAACTGCGCGATCAGGTCGCGCTCCTCGAACCAGATGCCCACGAAGATGTAGGCGGTCGTCATCACGGCGAACAACAGGTGCCCGGCGGTCATCACCGGCGCCGCCCAGAACGCGATGATGAAACCCAGGTAGATCGGATGCCGCACGTGCCGGTACAGGAGCGGCGTGCGGAACTCGGGCGCAGGGATCGTGCGGCCGCGCAGGTCGGCCCACACCTGCCGCAACCCGAACAGCTCGAAGTGGTTGATGAGGAACGTGCTCACGAGGACGAGGCCGGAGCCCAGCCAGAACAATGCGCGAATCGCGTTCGCGACGGCCGAGCCTTCGAGGTTCCAGATCACCGGTGCGACGATCGGCCGCCACTGCCAGAACAGGAGGCCAAGCGCGAGGGAGGCCGCGAGCACGTAGGTGCTGCGCTCCAGCGCGCTCGGCACGACGCGCGTCCACATGCGCTTGAACGCGGGCCGCGCCATCACGCTGTGCTGGACCGCAAAGACGCCCAGCAGCAGCCCGTTGACGATCAGCGACGTAGCGAACGGACCCGGCGCGCCGGCGTCGATGCTCTTCGGCACGACGACGTTCCCGACGAAACCGATCGCGTAGAGGAACGTGCCGAGGAACAGCACGTAGACGATCGAACCGTACAGCAGCGAGAACCAGCCACCCATGGCGCGCTCCTTGTCGTGTGACCATGAACAGGAGGCGAACTATCCGCCGAAGTCCGGCGGTCGGGGTGTTTCATTTGTCGCGCCCCGGGCCTTCGGCGCGCGACGCCGCGTTTCATTTGTTGCGGGCGTCGTGCGGCGCGACGTGTCGGCTAGCGCGCGGACGGCGTCGCGACCGCCCGCCTCGCGCCCGAGATCGTCGTGCGTCGCGCGGCCAACGGTCGCCCGCCGTCGGACCGAGGTCCCCTCGCGCGGCCGGCGAGTCCCGGACCGTGCGGGCAGTTTGGCGTCCGCCCATGCCCCACACCGCGCACGGCACGATCCGTTCTTGCCCGCCCGTCCTCGCGACTCCCGTTTCCGGCGGACACGCCGCCGCGGCGGAGTCGGCGCGAAGCTCGCGCGCGAAACCGGGAATCGGCGGGTCGCGGTCGGGTCGAAGCGAAACGCGTGACACGCAGGCGGGGACTCCCGCGTCGGCGCGCGTTCAGCGGCCCGCTGGAGCACGGCGTGGCGCCGGCCCGGTGCTTTCGCGCACGACGAGTTCGATCTCGAGCACGACCTGGCGCGGATGCGCGCGCGCCTCGATGCGCGCAACCAGCGCCGCGGCCGCGCGTTCGCCGATGGCCTGTGCGGGAAAGCGCACCGTAGTCAGGCCCGGCGTCACGAGCCCCGCGATCTCCTGGTCGTCGAAGCCGGCGATCGACAGGTCGCGCGGCACGACCAACCCGGCCTCGCGCGCGTACTTCAGCATGCCCACCGCGATGGCGTCGTTGCCGCCGACCAGCGCGGTCGGTCCTGCCCGGCCAGCGAGGATCGTCGCGGCGGCGGCCGCGCCTGCCTCGATCGAGTAGGGGCACTCGCGCAGCCAGGCCGGCCGGATAGCGATCCCATGCGCCGCGAGGCGCGCGACCACGCCTTCGGCGCGTGCGCGCGCCCGATCGTTGGTGGCACGCAGGCCGGCGACCAGCGCGACGCGGCGGTGGCCGAGGCCGACCAGGTGGTCGACCACCAGGGCGCTCGCCGCCCGGTTGTCGAAGCCGACCGACCAGGTGCCGCGTGGCACGTCGGCGTTCCAGCCGACGACGAAGGGTGTCTGCGTGCGCCGCAGCAGCGCGGAGAGTTCGCGCGAACGCTGCTGGCCGACGAAGAACAGGCCGTCGACGCCGCGCGCGACCAGCTCGCGCGCGAGCCGTTCCTCGGCCGCGAGGTCGTAGCCGTGGCAGGCCAGCACCAGCGTGTAGCCGCGGTCGGCCAGCGCGGTCTGCAGTCCCTGGGCGGTCAGCGCGAACGAGGTGTGCTCGAGCGTCGGCAGCAATGCACCGATCATCCGGCTGCGGTTGGAGGCGAGCGTGCGCGCGGCGGCGTGCGGCACGTAGGCGAGCTGCGCCACCGCGGCCTCGACGCGCGCCAGCGTGTCGGCGCGCAGCAGCGACGGCTGCGACAGGGCGCGCGAGACGGTCGCGTTCGAGACGCGTGCGAGGCGGGCGACGTCTTCGATGCGGGGGGCGGATCGCGCGGTCGGTCGGTCGGGCATGTCGGGATGGGCGGCCTCGCTGCGCCGCGCCTTGACAGCGCATGATAATGCCCCTAGGCTCCGCATGAAAGCGCTTACATTTCCAGCGGCCCGCGATCGCCGATCGCGGGGAACCGACCCGCGACGGGGAGACGTCGGGGGTCTCAAGCGGTCTCGAGGAGGAACGCGGCATGGCAGGCAACGATCCGCGGGCGCATGCGCCCATCCGTCCGGCAGGCGTCGAGCGTCGCCGTTTCCTGCGCATCGCCGGCCGCTATGGCTTCACGACCGCGGTCCTCGCCTGGACCGGCGGGACCCTGTGGTCCGACGACGCGCTCGCGCAGTCCGCCGCCGACGAGGAGTCGAAGCAGAAGGCGGCGAAGTTCACGATGATCTTCGCGACCGAATACAAGATCGAGGACGTGGTCCGCTATCCGGTCATGCAGGCGGCGTTCAAGGCGAACGTCGAGGCGGCGTCGAAGGGCCAGATCTACGTCAAGCTGCATCCTGCCGGCCAGCTCGGGGTCGGTGCCGCGCTGGCGCAGAAGATCCAGGGCGGAACCGTCCAGGGCGGAGCGGTGTCGCTCTCCAACTTCTCGCCGTTCGCGCCGTCCGTCGACCTCATCAACATCCCGTTCTGGTGCGGCGAGAACCAGAAGTTCGCCAACCTCGTGACCTCGGCCGCGTGGAACGGCGAGATCACGCCGAAGGTGATGGCAAAGGGTTACAAGCCGATGTTCTACTTCACCGTCGACCCGCGCACGGTGTCGACCCGCAAGGGCTTCAAGCTGGTCCGCACGCCGGCGGACATGCAGGGAATGAAGATGCGCGTGCCGCCGTCGCAGCTCCTGCAGCAGTTCTACCGGCTGGCCGGCGCGAACCCGACGGTCGTGCCCTGGGGCGAGACGGCGACCGCGATCAAGCAGGGCGTCGCCGACGGCCTCGACCCGGCGGTCTCCGCGCTCGCCACCTTCGGCTTCCACGACATCCTCGGCAACGTCACGACGGTGCGCTCGGTGTCGGACGCGCAGATGTTCGCGGCCAACGCCGCGTGGTACCAGTCGCTGCCGAAGGACCTGCAGGTGGCGTTCGACGCGGCGAGCGACAAGACCCAGGTCGAGAGCTTCGCGCAGATCGCGCCTGCGCGCGAGGTCTCGATGAAGATGATGCGCGAAGGCGGCGCGCAGTTCTACAACCCCACGGCGGCGGAGTTCCGCCAGTGGGTCGACGCCTGCGGCGAGCAGCGCAAGGAGTGGGACGAGTTCAAGGTCCGACTGGCAGGATCGCTCGACGCGTTCGACAAGCTGCGGACTGCCGCCAACACCAAGGGCCCGATCACGGTCGGCGACTACGCCGGCTGACCGGCATCCGGCCGGGGCGGGCGCGCGCCCGCCCCGGCACCCTCCGATGAGCGACATCGCGCCGACGCCGCGCGGGCGCCGCCGTTCTGCGCCCCTCAAGTTCGCATTCGCCCTCTACGGCGCCTACGCGGCCTACGTGCTCGTCGCCGCGGCGGTGCAGAAGTCGACAGGCAAGCCGCTGCCGCTACGGCTGGGCGACTTGGGCGAGTTCCTGCTCGTGCTCGCGGCGACCGTCTGTTTCGTCGCCGGCGTGCTGCGGCTCGAACCCGCTCGCGACGAGCGCGGCGCATGGGCGCTGCTGGACGCGAACGGCGAGCGCTACGCGATGCTCGTCTTCTACGTGCTCTGCTGTTTCGTGATCGTGCAGGAGGTCCTGCGCCGCTTCGTGCTCAACTACTCGTCCGCCTGGGCCGAGGAGATCGCGCGCTACGCCTTCATCTACCTCGGGTACGTCGGCACGGCGTACGCGGTGAAGGAGCGCGCGCACATCCGCTTCGACATCCTGATCGGCCGCGTGCCGGACCGGGCGCGCGCGCTCCTCTATGCGCTGGCGGAGATCGCGACCATCGCGTTCGCAGCCGTCGCCTTCTGGTGGTCGATGCATACCGTCGCGCAACTCCTCCGGTTCGAGGGCACGACGCCCGTGCTGCGGATCAACAAGGTCTGGTTCGAGGCGGCGGTGCCGATCGGCTTCGCACTGGTCGTCCTGCGCTGCTTGCAGGCGTTGAAGCGCGACCTCGCCGACTTCGCGGCCGGCCGTCCGCCCTGGACCGGCAAGTCGATGTTCGAGGAGTGACGGTGGCCGTCGTCCTGTCGATCCTGCTCCTGTGCGTCCTGCTCCTGTTCGGCGTGCCGTTCTGGGTCGCCATGGGTCTCGGCACGGTGACCATGCTCGCGTCGACCGGCGTGCTGCCGCTGACGCTGGTCGGCGAGGCGTTGTTCGACGGCGTCGATTCGTTCGCGCTGATCGCCATCCCGCTGTTCATCCTCACCGGCGACGCGATGGTGCGCAGCGGCCTCGGCGTCAAGCTCCTCAACTTCGCCGAGGCGAGCTTCGGCAGCTTCCGCTCCGGCTTCGGCACGTCGACCGTCATGGGCTGCGGGCTGTTCTCCTGCATCTCCGGCTCGGACGCGGCCGATGCCGCGGCGGTGGGCCGGCTCACGATGGACCGGCTGGTGGAGAAGGGCTACCCGAAGGCCTACGCCTGCGCGCTCGTCGCCTCCGGGGCCTGCACCGGGATCCTGATCCCGCCGTCGATCGCCTACATCATCCTCGGGCTCGTCCTCGGCATCTCGTCGGCGACGCTGTTCCAGGCCGCGTTCGTACCCGGTGTCATGGTGCTGCTCGCGGTGATGCTGACCAACGCGATCGTCAACCGGGTGAGGGGCTACGAACGCTCGATCGGGTGTTTCGACTTCGCGCGCTGGCGCGCGGCGCTGTGGGACGCGAAGTGGGCGCTGTCGATTCCGGTGATCATCCTCGGCGGCATCTACACGGGGACTTTCACGCCGACCGAGTCGGCCGCGGTGGCCGTCGCGGTCGCGCTCGTCGTCGGCTTCGCGCAGAAGACCATCGGCTGGAAGGACGTGCCGGCGATGCTCGCGACCTCGGCACGAGTCTGCGGGGTCATCCTCCCGATCATCGCGGTCGCGCTCCTGTTCGCCCAGGCTCTGACTGTGCTCGACATCCCGCAGAAGTTCGTCGCCTTCGTCATGTCCTTCGGCGTCGACCGCACCAGCGTCATCGTGCTGATGCTGCTGATCTGGATCGTCTCGGGCATGTTCATGGAGGCTAGCCCGAACATCGTGGTGCTCGGCCCGCTGCTGCTGCCGCTGGCGCAGAAGGTCGGCATCGACCCGATCCACTTCTGCGTGTTCATGATCACCACGCTCGGGCTCGGCTTCATCACGCCGCCCTTCGGCCTCAACCTCTTCGTCATGTCCGGACTGACCCGCACGCCGGTCACGGCGATCGCGCGCGAGGCGCTGCCCTTCGTCCTCGCCATGGTCGTCGTCTCGACGGTCATCGGCTTCGTTCCCGAACTCTCTCTCTTTTCGCTGCGCCGCTGACGGCGCCTGCCCCCAATGGCTACCCACATCCTCAAGCGGGCGTCGAAGACGCCCGAGTCCGAATCCGGCAGCGCGCGCGAGGTCGCCGGCGCGATGCTCGCCGAGATCGAGCGGCGCGGCGAGGACGCCGTCCGCGAGTACGCGCTCAAGCTCGATGGCTGGAGCGGCGACATCGTCGTGACGCCGGCGGAGATCGAGCGGCGCACCTCGGCGGTTCCGGCAGCGGTGCGGCGCGACATCGACTTCGCGACCGACCAGGTGCGCCGCTTCGCGCTCGCGCAGCGCGCGTCGATGCACGAGTTTTCGGTCGAGCTGGAGCCGGGACTCACCGCCGGCCAGCGGCTGATCCCGGTCAACGTCGCCGGCTGCTACGTGCCGACCGGCCGTTACGCGCACATCGCGTCCGCCTACATGAGCGTCGCGACAGCGAAGGCGGCAGGCGTGCCGAAGGTGATCGCCTGCTCGACGCCGTTCCGCGGCGAGGGGATCCACCCGGAGGTGCTCTATGCGATGAAGGTCGCCGGCGCCGACGTGGTGATGACGCTGGGCGGTGTGCAGGCGGTGGCGGCGATGGCCTTCGGCCTGTTCGGCGGGGAGCCGGCCGACATCATCGTCGGTCCGGGCAACAAGTTCGTCGCCGAGGCGAAGCGGATGCTGTTCGGCCGCGTCGGCATCGACGTGTTCGCCGGCCCCTCGGAAGTCTGCGTGATCGCCGATGACTCGGCGGATCCGGCGATCGTCGCGGCCGACCTCGACTTCTACGTCTCGCACGACAGCTACCAGGTCGGCGTGCTCCAGGCCGAGGCGGCGATCGCCGCGACCGGCGGCAAGGGCAAGTTCGTCGTGCTGTCGGGCCAGGCCGGCCACTCGGTCGCCGGCGAGATCACGCGCGGCTACGACGACACGCTCGCGCCGTACGTGCGCCGCGGCGACATCGAGATCGTGACCCGC
>DAOMBL010000092.1:0-9746 GCA_035427325.1 Casimicrobiaceae bacterium | reverse complement strand
CGAGCGCGAGCGGGAGGCGATCGGTCGCAGCGGCGCGGGCGATGGAAAGGCTGCTCATCTCGGATACGCTACCGGAAATGGCGCACCGCCGCAAGTACCCGGCCGTCGCCCTTCACGCCGCCGGGGGCGGGGTGCGGCGCCGCCGCAACAGCGACCAGCCGGACACGGCGAAGCCCGAGATCGCGTAGGCGACGAAGCCGCCGAACAGCACGACGGCCGGCTGGTAGGACAGGAGCGCGATGAAGACCACGGCCAGGAGCACCGCGACGAAGGGCACGCTCCTCTTGAGGTTGATCGTCTTGAAGCTCCAGTACCTGAGGTTCGACACCATCAGGAGTCCGGCGACGAGCGTCACGCCCCACGCCCACCACTCGACCGACTGCGGCACGACCCGGTAGTCGTCCATGATGAAAACGAAGCCCGCGACGAGCGCCGCCGCCGACGGGCTCGGCAACCCCTGGAACCAGCGCTTGTCGGCGACCTCGAGCATCGTGTTGAAGCGCGCGAGGCGAAGCGCGGCGGCCGCGCAGTACACGAATGCCGCGATCCAGCCCAGCTTGCCCAGGCCGCGCAGCGACCACTCGTAGATCACGAGGGCCGGCGCAGCGCCGAAGCTCACCATGTCGGCCAGGCTGTCGAACTCCGCGCCGAAGGCGCTCTGCGTGTGCGTGAGCCGAGCGACGCGTCCGTCGAGGCCGTCGAGCACCATCGCGATGTAGATCGCGATCGCGGCCGCGTCGAACCGCTGGTTCATCGCCTGCACGATCGCGTAGAAGCCCGCGAACAGCGCGGCGATCGTGAACAGGTTCGGCAGGATGTAGATGCCGCGCCGGCGGACGCGGTTCTTCGCGATCGCGCGCTGCTTGTTGAAGTCGACCATCTCGTCGCCTCAGCGGAACTCGGCGAGGATCGACTCGGTCGCGTAGACGACGTCGCCGATCGCCGCGCGCGGGCGCGCGTCCGGCGGAAGGTAGACGTCGACGCGCGAGCCGAACCGGATGAAGCCGTAGCGCTGGCCGCGCGCGAGCCGGTCCCCCGCCTTGACGTGGCAGAGGATGCGCCGGGCGACGAGGCCCGCGACCTGCACGCAGGTCACGTCCTGTCCATCGCCCGTGCGAAGGTGCAGCGCGTTCCGCTCGTTCTCCGTCGAGGCCTTGTCGAGCGCGGCGTTCACGAACGCTCCGGCGTGGTACCACGCGTTCTTCACCTCGCCGTCCACCGGACTGCGGTTGCTGTGCACGTTGAACACGTTCATGAACACGCTGATCCGGAGCGACTCGCGCTCGAGCCAGGGATCGCGGGCGGGTCCCACCGCGACGATGCGTCCGTCGGCCGGGGAGAGGATCGCGTTCGGTTGCGACGGAATCTCGCGCGGCGGATCGCGGAAGAACTGGACGACGAACGCGACGACCACGATGCCGACGACCGCGCCGATCGCGCCGCCGATCCAGGCGAGCACGAGCATGATCGCGATCGCGACCGCGATGTGCGGCCAGCCCTCGCGGGCGAGGATCGGGTGCGGATAGGGGGACATGTCCGGGGTTCGTCGTGCGCGGGCGGGCCGATTCTAGCAGCCCGGTCCCACGCGGCACCCGCGCCGTCAGCGACCCTTCTCGGCGTCTTCGATCCGGCGCGCGGTGTCGCGCGCCTGCTCGATCACGGTCTGCTCGACGGCCTTCGCGCGTTCGCGCGGGTCAGACGGCGGCACGCCTGGCGCCACCGGGGCCGCCGGTCGGGACGCGACGCCATGGGAACGCAGCGCCGACTGCGCGAGCCACGCCACGATCGCGAGCGCGACGAGCAGCGCAACGAATCCCATCCATCCGCCCTGCGCGCGCGGAGCGCGACGGCGGGTGTCGCGGCGTTCGCTCATTGCAGGTGTGGGTCGGCCTTGTGGGTCGGCCTTCAGGCCGACGCATCTCCTTCGCATCGGCACAGACCCCGCCCGTCCGAAACCCAGGCTGTCGGGCTGAAGCCCAATCCGTCGGGCTGAAGCCCGACCCACGGCGAGGATGCCGCAGCCTGTCGGGCTGAAGCCCGACCCACAGCGAGGATGCCGCAGCCTGTCGGGCTGAAGCCCAATCCGTCGGGCTGAAGCCCGACCCACGGGCCGGCGCGCGTCAATTGCGCGACTGGTCGACGAGCTTGTTCTTCCGGATCCACGGCATCATCGAGCGGAGCTTCTCGCCGACCTGCTCGATCGAATGCTGCGCGGTGAGGCGGCGGTGCGAGAGCAGCGTCGGTGCCCCGGCGCGGTTCTCGAGGATGAAGTCGCGGGCGTACTCGCCCGACTGGATGCGGACGAGCGCCTCCTTCATCGCCTTCTTGGTCTCGGCCGTCACGATCTTCGGCCCGGTCACGTACTCGCCGTACTCGGCGTTGTTGCTGATCGAGTAGTTCATGTTGCCGATGCCGCCCTCGTAGATGAGGTCGACGATCAGCTTCACCTCGTGCAGGCACTCGAAGTACGCCATCTCGGGCGCGTAGCCTGCCTCGATCAGCGTCTCGTACCCGGCCTTGATGAGTTCGACCAGCCCGCCGCAGAGCACGGTCTGCTCGCCGAAGAGGTCGGTCTCGGTCTCCTCGCGGAAGTTGGTCTCGATGACGCCCGCGCGCGCGCCGCCGATCGCAGCCGCGTAGGAGAGCGCGACGTCGCGCGCCTTCTTCGACGCGTCCTGATGGACCGCGATCAGCATCGGCACGCCGCCGCCCGCCGCGTAGGTCGAGCGCACCGTGTGTCCCGGTGCCTTCGGCGCGACCATGATCACGTCGAGGTCGGCGCGGGGCATCACCTGCCCGTAGTGGACGTTGAAGCCGTGCGCGAACGCGAGCGTCGCGCCCTTCTTGATGTGCGGTTCGACATCGCTCTTCCAGGTCGCGCCGATGTGCTCGTCGGGCATCAGCATCATCACGATGTCCGCGCCGGCGACCGCTTCCGCGATCTCGGCGACCTTGAGGCCCGCCTTCTTCGCCTTGTCCCAGGAGGCGCCGCCCTTGCGCACCCCCACCGTGACCTTGACGCCCGAATCGTTGAGGTTGAGCGCGTGCGCGTGGCCCTGCGAGCCGTAGCCCACGATCGTGACCTTCTTGCCCTTGATGAGCGACAGGTCGGCGTCCTTCTCGTAGTACACCTTCATGGCAATCCCCTGCGAAATGTGGGTTGGCGATGCGACATTGCCCGCCGGCCTCCGGCGGGCGCGGGCCGGTCGTTCAGATCTTCAGGATCCGCTCCCCGCGACCGATGCCCGAAGCCCCGGTGCGGACGGTCTCGAGGATGACGCCGGGCTCGATGGCGGTGAGGAACGCGTCGAGCTTCTCGCCGGTACCGGTGAGTTCGATCGTGTAGCTCTTGTCGGTCACGTCGAGGACGCGTCCGCGGAAGATGTCGGCGAGCCGCTTCATCTCCTCGCGGTCCTTGCCTGCGGCGCGCACCTTCACGAGCATCAGTTCGCGCTCGATGTGGTTGCCGTCGGTGAGGTCGACGACCTTCACGACCTCGACGAGCTTGTTCAGCTGCTTGGTGATCTGCTCGATGATGTCGTCGGAGCCGACGGTCACGACCGTCATGCGCGACATCGTCGGGTCCTCCGTCGGGGCGACGGTCAGCGACTCGATGTTGTAGCCGCGCGCCGAGAACAGCCCGGAGATGCGCGAGAGCGCGCCCGCCTCGTTCTCCACCAGAATGGACAGGATGTGCCTCATCGATCGGTCTCCCCACGGAATCGCTTCGCGCCCGCCCCCCCGGGGAGGCGAGCGCCCCGGGACGTCCCGGTGGCGCTCATAGCTCCTCCGCCAGGATCATCTCGGTGAGCCCCTTGCCGCCGGGCACCATCGGATAGACGTTCTCGGTCTGGTCGGTGATGAAATCGAGGAACACCAGGCGCTCCTTCTGCGCGAACGCTTCCTTCAGCGCGCCCTCGATGTCGCCGGGCTTCTCGACCTTGAGCCCGACGTGGCCGTAGGCCTCCGCGAGCTTCACGAAGTCGGGCAGCGCGTCCATGTACGACTCGGCGTAGCGGTTGCCGTAGAAGAACTCCTGCCACTGCCGCACCATGCCCATGTAGCGGTTGTTGAGGTTCACGATCTTGATCGGCAGGCGGTACTGCTTGCAGGTCGAGAGTTCCTGGATGCACATCTGGATCGACGCTTCGCCGGTGACGCAGGCGACCGTGGCGTCCGGATTGACGAGTTGCACGCCCATCGCGGCCGGGAGGCCGAAGCCCATCGTGCCCAGCCCGCCCGAATTGATCCAGCGGCGCGGCTTGTCGAACTTGTAGTACTGCGCGACCCACATCTGGTGCTGGCCGACATCCGAGGTGACGAACGCGTCGCCCTTGGTCGCCTTGTAAAGCGCCTCGACCACCGCCTGCGGCTTGATGAGCGCGGAACCCCGGTCGTAGCGCAGGCAGTCCTTGCGCTGCCACTCCTTGATCTCGCCCCACCACGCCTTGAGCGCCGCCGGATCCGGTCGCGCGGGCGAACCCTCGACCTGCTTCAGCATCTCGTCGAGCACCTCGCCGACGTAGCCGACGATCGGCACGTCGACCTTGACGCGCTTGGAGATCGACGAGGGATCGATGTCGATGTGGATGATCTTGCGGTCCGCGCGGAAGAAGTCCTTCGGGTTGCCGATCACGCGATCGTCGAAGCGCGCACCGACGGCGAGCAGGACGTCGCAGTGCTGCATCGCCATGTTCGTCTCGAACGTGCCGTGCATGCCGGGCATCCCGGTGAACTGCGGATCGGTGCCGGGGAATCCGCCCAGCCCCATCAGCGTGTTCGTGCACGGAAAGCCGAGGAGCCGGACGAAGCGCGTCAGCTGCGGCGCCGCGTCGTTCAGCACGACGCCGCCGCCCGAGTAGATCATCGGCCGCTTCGCCTCGAGCAGGAGCTGCACCGCCTTGCGGATCTGTCCCGTGTAGCCCTTGGTGACCGGGTTGTACGAGCGCAGCGACACGGTCTTCGGATACGCGTACTCGGCCGACGCCTGGGTGACGTCCTTCGGGATGTCGACCAGCACCGGGCCGGGCCGGCCGGTCGAGGCGAGGTAGAAGGCCTTGCGGATCGTCGCCGCGAGATCCTTCACGTCCTTCACGAGGAAATTGTGCTTGACGCAGGGCCGCGTGATGCCGACGGTGTCGCACTCCTGGAACGCGTCCTGTCCGATCGCGTGGGTCGGGACCTGGCCGGTCAGCACGACCATCGGGATCGAATCCATGTACGCGGTCGCGATGCCGGTCACCGCGTTGGTGACGCCCGGCCCGGACGTGACCAGCGCCACGCCGACCTTCCGGCTCGAGCGCGAGTAGCCGTCGGCCGCGTGCACGGCGCCCTGCTCGTGGCGCACGAGGACGTGCTTGAACTTGTCCTGCTTGAAGATCTCGTCGTAGATGTTGAGCACTGCCCCGCCGGGGTAGCCGAAGACGTATTCGACGCCCTCGTCCTGGAGGCAGCGGACGACGATTTCCGCACCGGTGAGTTGCATGATTCCCTCTCGAGTGAACCTGGACGCCGCCCCCCGCGCGAAGCGCGAGGGCCGGGACTCTGCACGACAGCATCGCGCCTTGGGGTGGGCGCGGGACGTCAAGGCTCGGATAGAAGCCGGTTCCGCCGCCTTCCTGCGGGAGGCTCCTGCAAGGCTCGTGACCCGGCGGGAGGGAAGGCGTACGACCGTTGTTGCAGTACACAAGCGGGCATCGCCCGCAGGCGTACACACTAATCGTTCGGGGCCCGTCGGTCAAGTTCTCGACGCGGCGCACCATGACCGGGGCACCGCTTTGCCTATAATCGAGCACCCGCGCCCCGTCGGATGCCGTCGACGCACTTGCCCTGGCGACTTCGCAGGAAATCTCGGTCTTCCTCGCCGAAGTCGAACGGCGGGCGTTCAAGCACGCGATGTACGCGGTGCGCGACGAGGACGCGGCGCTCGACATCGTGCAGGACGCGATGCTGAAGCTCACGGAGCGCTATGCCGACAAGCCCGCCGCTGAATTGCCGCTGCTGTTCCAGCGCATTCTCCAGAACACCGTCCATGACCACTTTCGCCGCCAGAAGGTGCGCTCCACCTGGACGGTCCTGCTCTCGGCGCTGGGCCGCGGCGACGACAAGGACGACGACTACGACCCGCTCGAAACGCTGCCGGTCAAGCCCGGTTCGGGCGAGGCCGCGGAGCCCCATGCCCGTCTCGAGCAGCGCGAGATCGTGGCCATGATCGAGGACGCCCTCTCCCGCCTGCCGCCGCGTCAACGCGAGGCTTTTCTGCTGCGTTACTGGGAAGAATTCGACGTGGCGGAAACCGCGGCGGCGATGGGCTGTTCCGAAGGCAGCGTGAAGACCCACTGTTCGAGGGCCGTGCACACGTTGTCGGAAATGCTCTCCGCCCTGGGGGTGAAACCATGACCGCCGACGAACGGGAAATTGCAAGGAAAATAAGGGGTTACCTCGATGCCGGCGCGGCAGGCCTCACGTCGGGCACGCTTCACCGACTGGGCCGGGCGCGCGAGGCGGCCCTCGCTCGGCTCGCCGATCCGCGGCGCGCGGGCGAATTGGTATTGGCCGGCGCGGGCGGGACCTCGGGGGGCACCCGCCCGTTCTATACCCAGGCCCGGGTCTGGGTGGGCGTGGCGCTGATCGCGCTGGCTGCCTTCGGCTGGCAGCAATACCGGGTCTGGCAGACGATAGAAGCAGCGGAGGAGGTCGACACGCAACTGCTCGCGTCCGACCTCCCGTACAACGCCTATCTCGACCGGGGATTCCAGAATTGGCTCAAGACCGCCGCGCAGCACTGACCGTGGCGCTCGCGGCGGCGGGGCTCGTCGCCCTCGCCCCCGAAGCGGGACTCGCCCAGATCGCCCTCAAGTCTCCGGCATGGTCGGAACTCTCGGCGCAGGAACGCGAGGTGCTCGCACCGCTCGCGTCCGATTGGGACCGCATGGACGCGCAGCGCAAGCAGAAGTGGCGCGGCATCGCGCAGCGCTACCCGCAGATGAGGCCGGACGAGCAGGCGCGCATCCACGAGCAGATGCGCGGCTGGTCTCAACTGTCGCCGGCCGAGCGGCAGCAAGCCCGCGAGCAATACAAGTCGATGAGCAAGCTCCCGCCGGAAAAGAAGGCCGACGTTCGGCAGAAATGGGAGCAGTACCAGGGACTGCCTCCCGAGCAGAAGAAGGAACTCGCGTCCCGCCCCGCCGGCAACAAGGTCCCCGCCCCGGCGCAGACACCGCCGGCCAACAAGCCCTCCTCCGGGTCCCGCTGACGGCCACCCGCGCACGACGATGCCGGCAACCCCGGGCGTGACCGCGCCGGAAGCCGGTCTCGGGCGGCGCATGGGCGCCGTCGTCTATGAAACGCTGGTCGTCGCGGCGATCGTCCTGGTCGCCGGATTCGCGCTCGCGCCCGTGGTGTCCCCATCCGCAGGCCCGTCGGGCCCCCTCGTCCTGCCCACAGGCCCGGGCCGTGCGGCAGGCCTCGCAGGGCTCGTTTCGGTCCTCGGCCTCTATTTCGGCTGGTTCTGGACCGGCGGGCGATGCACGCTGCCGATGAAGACTTGGCACCTCGCCCTGGTGGACCGGCGGGGCGAGCCATTGCGCGCCGGCCGAGCGCTCGCCCGCTACGCGGCAGCCTGGCTCGGACCGGTCGCCTCGGTCGCGCTCGTGGCCGGAACGCAATCGCGCGCCGGCTGGCTCGCGCTCGCGTTTCCCTACGCGTGGGCGTTCGTCGACCCCGCACGGTGCTTCCTGCACGACCGGGTCGCGGGAACGCGCCTCGTGCGGCGCGATTGAACGACCGCCGCGGTCGCGTGCCGGCGAACGCGCGGCCGGTGCGCGGCCTATTCGGGCTGCGCCGGGGCCTGGGCGCGCGCGAGCGCCACGCCCACGGCGATCAGCACCATCCCGGCGAGCGCGGCCGCGTCGAGCGTCTCCCCGAACAGTTGCCAGGTCATCAGCGCGGTCACCGGGGGCACGAGGTAGAAGAGCGCGGCGACGTTCGCCGCCGCGCCGCGGCGCAGCAGCACGTAGAGCAGGCTGATCGCGCCGACCGACATCACGAGCACCGACCATCCGAGCGCGAAGGTGAACGCCCCCGTCCAGCGGATCGACCCGGGCTCGAGCATCATGAGCGGCGCGTACGCGACCGCGCAGACGGTGAACTGGATCACCGCGCCCGAGCGCAGGTCCACGCCCGCGCCGTGCCGCTTCTGGTAGAGCGTCCCGACGCTGATGCCGGCGAGCGCGACCACGGCCGCGACGAGGCCGCTCGCGTCCCCCGCGAGACCGAGCTTGTTGCGAACCACGAGCGCCACGCCGGCGAGGCCCAGGACCAGTCCGACCCATTGCCGGGGAACGACCGCTTCGCCGAGCCAGCCGCGCGCGATGAGCACCGTCACGATCGGCTGCAGGCCCACGAGCATCGCGATCGTCCCGGCGGGCATGCCCCCGGCGATCGCGTGGAACACGCCGCCCAGGTAGAGTCCGTGGACCATGAGGGCCGCGATGCCCGCGTGCACCGCTTCGCTGTGCGACGGCCAGCGCGCCCCGGTCGCGACGGCGACGGCCGCCATCAGCACGGCGACGCAGGCGAACCGCGCGAACAGGAACGTGAACGGCGGCGCGTCCGGCAGCCCGAGCTTCGCGGCGACGAAGCCGGTGCTCCACAGGACGACGAACAGCGCCGGCAACCACGCCGCGCCGGCCGCAGGCGCGGGCGGACTCAGGACGACGCCTTCGGCGGCTTCTTCGCGGCCCGCTTCGCGCGCTTGAAGCGCGCGACCGAATCGAGGATCTCGCGGCGCGCGTCCTCGGCCTCCACCCAGGTGCCGACCCGCACCCACTTGCCGGGCTCGAGGTCCTTGTAGTGCTCGAAGAAGTGGGCGATCTGCCGGATCTGGATCTCGGGCAGGTCGCGCGGCGACTTGACGCTCGAATAGAGCGGAGACAGCTTGTCGATCGGCACCGCGAGGATCTTCGCGTCGCCGCCCGCCTCGTCGTCGAGCTTCAGCATGCCGATCGGCCGGCAGCGGACGACGACGCCGGTGATGAGCGGCATCGGCGAGAGCACCAGCACGTCGCAGGGGTCGCCGTCGTCGGAGAGCGTCTGCGGGATGTAGCCGTAGTTGCAGGGGTAGTGCATCGCCGTCCACATGAAGCGGTCGACGAACACGGCGCCGGTGCTCTTGTCCACCTCGTACTTGATCGGGTCCGCGCGCATCGGGATCTCGACGATCACGTTGCAGTCGTGCGGGACGTCGCGGCCGGCGGGAACGGATTCGAGGCTCATCGGGGCGCGAGGCGGAAGGCGGAGCGCGTCGGATTATA
The DNA here is from genome assembly GCA_035427325.1 of Casimicrobiaceae bacterium. Lineage (GTDB taxonomy): Bacteria > Pseudomonadota > Gammaproteobacteria > Burkholderiales > Casimicrobiaceae > VBCG01. The sequence continues at coordinate 432 of DAOMBL010000092.1, read as the reverse complement.
GCTTCCAGGCCCCGGGACCGGGGGCGCGACAAGGCGGGCGCGTCGCGGCATACTTGCCGCCGCGTCGCGGCCGGTCCGCCGCCGCGCCCATCCTCCACGAGGCCCTTCATGCGCCGTTCCGTCGCCGTCACGCCCCTAGTCGTGTGCGCCGTACTCGCGCTTGCTCCCGGCGCGCTCGGGCAATCCCCCGTGCGCATCAAGGACGCCGCCGCCATTCCCCACTTCTCGGCCGGCAAGGTCGGCGCACCGCAGGCGCCCTGGGTGACGGTCCGGGTCAACGAGCGCAAGAAACTCACGGAGTTCGACCTGGTGCACGACGACGGCAAGGTCGTGCTGCACGCGAAGTCCGAGGCGGGCGCGAGCGGCATCGGCGTGCACACGACGCTCGACGCCGCGAAGACGCCGATGCTCGCGTGGCGCTGGAAGATCGCG
>DAOMBL010000091.1:0-9754 GCA_035427325.1 Casimicrobiaceae bacterium | reverse complement strand
GAGCTCCGAGTTCTCGATCGACGTCGTGCCGACGAGCACCGGCTGGCCGCGGCCGTGGCAGTCGCGCACGTCCGCGACGATCGCGTCGACCTTCTCCTGGAAGGTGCGGAACACGAGGTCGTTCTCGTCCTTCCGGACCATCGGGAGGTTGGTCGGGATCACCACCGTCTCGAGGTGGTAGATCTGCTGGAACTCGAAGGCTTCGGTGTCCGCCGTCCCGGTCATGCCGGCGAGCTTGCCGTACATGCGGAAGTAGTTCTGGAACGTGATCGACGCGAGCGTCTGGTTCTCGCGCTGGATCGCCACGCCCTCCTTCGCCTCGACGGCCTGGTGCAGGCCGTCGGACCAGCGCCGGCCGGGCATCAGGCGGCCGGTGAACTCGTCGACGATCACGACCTCGCCGTTCTGGACGACGTAGTGCTGGTCGCGGTGGTAGAGCGAGTGCGCGCGCAGCGCCGCGTACAGATGGTGCATCAGGCCGATGTTGTGCGCGTCGTACAGGCTCGAGCCGGCGGGCAGCAGCCCGGCGTCGGCCAACACCGCCTCCGCATGCTCATGGCCCGCCTCGGAGAGCACGACCTGGTGCTGCTTCTCGTCGACGTAGAAGTCGCCCGGCCCGGTCTCCGTCTCCTGGCGCGTGAGGCGCGGGGCGAGGTCGTTCAGCCGGTAGTACAGCTCGATGTTGTCGTCCGCCTGCCCCGAGATGATGAGCGGCGTGCGCGCCTCGTCGATCAGGATCGAGTCGACCTCATCGACGATCGCGTAGGCGAGGCCGCGCTGCACGCGCTCGGCGGGCGCGTACACCATGTTGTCGCGCAGGTAGTCGAAGCCGAACTCGTTGTTCGTGCCGTAGGTGATGTCCGCGGCGTACGCCTGCTGCTTCGCCTCGTGCGGCATCTGCGCCATGTTGACGCCGACCTCGAGGCCGAGGAACCGGTGGATGCGCCCCATCCAGTCGGCGTCGCGCTGCGCGAGGTAGTCGTTGACGGTGACGATGTGCACGCCCTTGCCCGCGAGCGCGTTCAGGTACGAGGGCAGCGTCGCGACCAGCGTCTTGCCCTCGCCGGTGCGCATCTCGGCGATCTTGCCGTGGTGCAGCGCCATGCCGCCGATCAGCTGCACGTCGAAGTGCCGCATGCCCAGCGTCCGCCTGCCCGCCTCGCGGACGACCGCGAACGCCTCCGGCAGGACGTCGTCGAGGCTCTCGCCCGCGGCGACGCGCGCACGGAATTCGTCGGTCTTGGCGCGCAGCGCCGCGTCGTCGAGCGCGGAGATCGACGGCTCGAGCGCGTTGATCCTGCGGACGACCGACGTGTACTGTTTGAGGAGCCGCTCGTTGCGGCTGCCGAAGACGCGGGTGAGGATGTTGGAGATCATCGGTTCGGGAGGTCGCGCGCCGCGGGGATGCCCGCCTGGCGCCCTCGCGCGAAACGCACATCGCGCCACGCCGGAGGATGACCGGCGTTCGCGTGGCGAGGTTCCGCGCTAGTGTTGCAGGAAGCGGGCCGGGTTCGGGGGCGCGCCGTTCAGCCGCACCTCGAAGTGCAGGTGGGGTCCGGTCGAGCGTCCGGTCGTGCCGACCTGGCCGATCTGCTGGCCGCGCACCACCAGGTCGCCCTCGCGGACGTTGATCGACGACGCGTGCGCATAGCGGGACACGAGGCCGTTGCCATGGTCGATGTCGACCATCCTGCCGTAGTCGCCGTGCCATTCGGCGTTGATCACCTTGCCGCTCGCCGCGGCGAGGATCGGCGTCCCCGTCTGCGCCGGGACATCGATGCCCTCATGGTAGGACTTCTGGTCGGTGATCGGGTCGATGCGGAACCCGAAATTCGACGAGTACCACCCCTGCGGAAGCGGGGACTCGCTCGGCAGGAACTTGAGGGTGGCCGACGACTGGATCAAGAGCGACTCGAGCACCGAGAGCTGGTCGGCACGCTGGTCGACCTGCCTCGTCAGCGTCTCGAGCAGCGTCGCGAACTCGTCGACCGACAGGTCGCGCGACGGCATCGACGTCGACTCCGCACCGCCGCGCCCGGGCACCGAGCGGCTGTCGAGGATCGAGTCCTGCGGCGCCGCCGTGCCGGGGGCATGCCGCCCACCCGAGGGTCCCTTCGACGGCAGCTCCTGGGGCTTCAGCCCGGCCACGCCTGCGAGACGATCGCCGAGCGCGTCGAGCCGCATCACCTGCGCCTCGAGGTCGCCCAGCTTGAGCGCCATCGTGCTCAGGTGTCCCTGGACCTTCTCCTGCGTGCGCTGCGCTTCCGCCCGCTGGTCGGCGAGCACGATCGCCCGCAGCCACGGGTGGTTGACGGCCGCCGCCCACTTGAGGGTGACGTAGTTGAACAGCAGCGTGAACAGCACGAGCGTGGAAACGACCGCCAGCGCGAGGACAGCGCCATGGCGCCAGCCGAGCGAATACGTCCTCGCGCGCGCCTGTGCTCCGCTGACCAGTATGATGTCCAAGACCGTCCTTCTTCGATGAGTCCCCGTGGCAGGAACACCTTCGACGCCCGTCCGTCCGATCACCCGGGTACTCGCCGACGACCCGCTCGCCGGCGCCTGGGAGCGCCGTCGCCGCGACGAGGCGAGAGCGACGAAGGCCGTGCGCAACGCGCTGCCGCCCCTTCTGGCCGCCCATGTCGCCGCCTGGCTGCCCTCGCCGTTTCGGCTCGAACTGACGGCGCCGACGGGGGCTGTCGCGGCCGCCCTGCGGATGCGCGTGCCCGCCCTGCGATCGATGCTCGAACGCGAAGGCTGGGATTTTAGGGACATTCGAGTTCGAGTGCAACCCTCCGTCCCGGCCAGAGTCCGCGCAAATGTCCTTGTGCGTCAATGGGATAGAGCTCAGGAACCGGCATTGCGGCAGCTCGAGGCCACACTCGCCCCCGGCCCCCTCAAGGCCGCGATCTCCGGCTGGCTCAGGCGATCGGGACGCGGGACGCGTTAGCTGTCAGGTCCGACAGCGACCGCGCCACGGTCGTTGCCGCACAGGCGGCGCCCGCCGCTAGCGGCGTAGATGATCGACGACGACCCAGGCGAGCGCCGCCGCGACCGTGACCGCGAGCCACATCGCGACCCGCCTGACGAATGTCAGGTAGCGCCGATCGCGGGTGACGACATAGAGGACGAGCGCGACACCGACGAGCCCGAGTCCCAGGATCGCGAGCAGGCGGACGATCGCCATCGCGTTCTCCCGGGTCGCGGCCAGGGGCGCAGGGAGAAGGACCGCGTCGCCCCCTTGCGCGACGCGAACCGGTCCGTCAGGCCGGCGCGAGCCGCCAGTCCTGGAACGCGCTCGGGACCTCGTCGGCGGCGTCGAAGGTCACCAGTCGGAAGGCGTCGGGCCGTTCGGCGAGGGTGCGGGCGAGCGCGTTGTTGAGCGCGTGCCCGGACTTGTGCGCGACGTACTGGCCGATCAGCGGATGGCCGAGCAGGTAGAGATCGCCGATGGCGTCGAGCACCTTGTGCCGGACGAACTCGTTGTCGTAGCGCAGGCCCTCGCTGTTCAGCACCCGGACCTCGTCCAGCACGACCGCGTTCTGCAGGCTGCCTCCGAGTCCCAGGCCCGCCGCGCGCATCGCCTCGACGTCCTGCATGAAGCCGAAGGTGCGCGCGCGCGCGACCTCCTTCACGTACGAGTGCTCGGCGAAGTCGATGGCGACCTGCCGGTTCTCCGACCCGAACACCGGATGCGGGAAGTCGATCGTGAAGTCCAGCCGGAAGCCGTCGTACGGCTCGAAACGCGCCCACTTGTCGCCGTCGCGGACCTCGACGGGGGCGACGATGCGCAGGTAGCGCTTCGGGGCGCTCTGCTCGACGATGCCCGCCCCCTGGAGCAGGTACACGAACGGTCCGGCGCTCCCGTCCATGATCGGGATCTCCGGGCCGGCCACGTCGACGTTCAGATTGTCGATGCCGAGCCCGGCGAGCGCGCTCATCAGGTGCTCGACCGTCGAGATCGTCACCGGGCCCACGCGCAGCGTCGACGAGAGCCGCGTATCGCCGACGAGCGAGGCCCGCGCGGCGATCGAGACCGACGGCGCGAGATCGGTCCGGTGGAACACGATGCCGCTGTCCGGCGCGGCGGGTCGCAGCGTGAGCTCGACGCGCGCGCCGGTGTGCAGACCGACGCCGGTCGTCCGAACCTCGGTCCCGAGCGTGCGTTGACGGAGCATGGTGTGGACCTGGACCCCCGCGGAGCGCGCCCGGTTCCCTCGCGGTCCCCGGCGCCCCGGCGGGAAGCCTCGGGAATCTAGCACAACCGGCCCCTCGCGGCGGCGTCAGTCGTTCTGCTTGCGCAGGAACGCCGGGATCTCGAGGTCCGACGCGCTCGCGGCCGCGTTCGCGGGGACGCGCCGGCGGATGACCGCCGGCTGGTCGAGCTTGTCGTAGTCGATCGTCTCGACCGACACCCCGAGATTGTCGGTTCCGGTCCGCGCCACCATGGCCGGCGTCTCCAGGACCTGGAGCGCCGGACGCTTCGCCTGCGCCGCCGCGCCGCCCAGCCCGGTCGCGATCATCGTGACGCGCAGTTCGCCGTCCATGGCGTCGTCGATCACCGTGCCCACGATCACCATCGCGTCCTCGGCGGTGAAGCCCTTGATGGTGTTCATCACGTCGTGGTACTCCTTCATCCGCAGGCTGGACGCCGCGGTGATGTTGACGAGCACGCCGCGCGCGCCCGCCAGGTTCACGTCCTCGAGCAGGGGACTCTTCACCGCCGCCTCGGCAGCGGCGCGGGCGCGATCCGGTCCGTTCGCGCTCGCCGAACCCATCATCGCCATGCCGACTTCGCTCATGACGGTCCGCACGTCGGCGAAGTCGACGTTGACGAGGCCGGGGTTGTTGATCACCTCGGCGATGCCGGCGACCGCCCCGTGCAGCACGTCGTTGGCCGCCGCGTAGGCGTCGAGGACCGAGACCTCCTCGCCCAGCACCGCCATCAGCTTGTCGTTCGGAATGATGATGAGCGAGTCGACCTTCTTCTGGAGTTCGTCGATCCCCGCCTGCGCGACCTTGCCGCGGCGCCCTTCGAACGAGAACGGCCGCGTCACCACCGCGACGGTCAGCACGCCCAGCTGCTTCGCGATCTCGGCGACGACCGGGGCGGCGCCCGTGCCGGTGCCGCCCCCCATGCCCGCCGTGATGAACAGCATGTCGGCGCCGTCGATCAGCGCGGCGATGCGGTCGCGATCCTCCATCGCCGCGTCGCGACCGATCTCGGGTCGCGCGCCCGCGCCCAGACCGCGGGTGAGCGCGGAGCCGAGTTGCAGCTGCGTGCGCGCCGACGAACGCTTGAGCGCCTGCGCGTCGGTGTTGGCGCAGACGAAGTCCACGCCGGCGAGCCCCTTCGCGATCATGTGCTCCACCGCGTTGCCGCCGCAGCCGCCGACGCCGACGACCTTGATGATCGCTCCGTCCTGTGGAGCCTGGTCGATGATTTCGAACATGGGATTAACCTTCCTTTCCGGGTCGGGAAACGTGGATGGGGGGCGCTTTCGCCTCGTGGTGGTCCGGGTTCCGCCGCAGCCTGCCGGCGGTCGTGCCCAAGTCGCGATGCTTCTGCTTCCGGTCGATGTGCTGCCCTTGCTTCGTTGCCGCGCCGCGGTTCATGGCCGCGCGGTCAGAAATTCGCCTTGAACCACAGCTTCATGCGCTCGGCGACGCCGCCGATGCCCTTCACCTGCGCGCGCGCCGCGTGCGCGCGCTGCCACTGGTCGCGTCCGTGCATCAGCAGGCCGACCGCGGTCGAGTACCGGGGATTGCGCACGACGTCCGCGAGCCCGCCCATGTACTGCGGCGTGCCGACGCGGCAGGGCAGGTGGAACACCTCCTCGGCGAGTTCGGCCATGCCCTGCAGCATCGCGGTGCCTCCGGTGATGACGATCCCCGACGACAGGAGCTCCTCGAATCCGGAGCGGCGCAACTCGGCCTGGACGAGCGTGTAGAGCTCCTCGATGCGCGGCTCGATGACCTCGGCCAGCATCGGGCGGGACAGCTTGCGCGGCGCGCGTTCGCCGACGCCGGGCACCTCGACGACGTCGCCGGGGTCGGCGAGCTGGCGGAGCGCCGAGCCGTGGCGCACCTTGAGCTCCTCGGCCTCCTTGGTCGGGGTGCGCAGCGTCATCGCGATGTCGCTGGTGACCTGGTCGCCCGCGATCGGAATGACCGCGGTGTGGCGGATCGCCCCGCCGGTGAACACGGCGATGTCGGTCGTCCCGCCGCCGATGTCCATCAGGCAGACGCCGAGGTCCTTCTCGTCGTCGTTCAGCACCGCCGCCGCGGACGCGAGCGGCTGCAGCACGATGTCGGAGAGCTCGATGCCGCAGCGGCGCACGCATTTCGCGATGTTCTCGACCGCGGACACCGCGCCGGTCACGATGTGCACCTTGACCTCGAGGCGCACGCCGCTCATCCCGAGCGGCTCGCGCACGCCGTCCTGCCCGTCGATGATGAACTCCTGCGGGAGGATGTGCAGGATCTGCTGGTCGTTCGGGATCGCGATCGCTTTCGCGGTCTCGATCACGCGGTCGATGTCGGCCTGCGCGACCTCGCCCTCCTTGATCGCCACCATCCCGCTCGAGTTGAGGCTGCGGATGTGGCTGCCCGCGATGCCGGTGGTCACGGCGGCGATCCGGCAGTCGGCCATCAGCTCGGCCTCCTCGAGCACGCGCTGGATCGAGCCCATCGTCGCGTCGATGTTGACGACGACCCCGCGCTTCAACCCGCGCGAGGGCTGCGTGCCGAGCCCCACCACGTTGATCGCGCCCTCCGGATCGACCTCGGCGACGATCGCGACGATCTTCGACGTTCCGACGTCGAGGCCGACGACGACGTTCTTGGCGTCCTTGACCATGCGTTCCCTTCTCTCGTCCTATCCCGGCGCCGGGCGCGCGGGCTTCTCGCGGAAGCCCGGCACGCGCGCGGCGAAACCGTTGCGGTAGCGAAGGTCGACGCCCTCCACCCGTGTCCCGGCGCGCGCGAGGGCACCGACGGTGCGGCCGTACGCCGCGGCGAACCGCGCGAGCCGCGCGTCGACGTCGTCGCGCCCGAGGTCGACCGCGAGCGGCGCCCCGGACGCAACGGTCGAGAGTCGCCAGCCGCCGCGCGCCGACAGCGCGACGGCGCGCAGTTCGAGGCCGAGCGGCGCGAGGAGCGCGCCCCACTCGCGGTAGCGCGATGTCACGTCCGCCGCACGGGCGTCGGGACCCTCGAGCCTGGGCAGTTCGCCGTCGAAGGCCGCGACGAAGATCTCGCCGCTCGGATTCACGAGCGCGCCCTCGCCCCAGCGTGCGTAGGGTTCCTGCTCCTCCAGCGCGACCTCGAGCCGTCCCGGCCAGTGGCGGCGCAGCGTCGCGCTCCGCACCCAGGCCACCTTCTGCAGCGCCGCGCGCGCGCGCTCGAGGTCGAGCGTGAAGAACGTGCCGGAGAGCTCGCCGCGGATCGTCGCGTCGATGTCGGCCGGATTCGCCCGCGCGGGCGGCGCCGTGAGCACCACCTCGCGGAACGCGAACACGTCGTTGCGCGCGAGCCACGCGATCGCGCCGGCGGCGAGGAGCAGCGACGCGATCGTCGCGAGCGTCGCGGCGAACGCGTTCAGCGCCTTCGGGTCATCCCACATGAGCCCCCCGCAGGATCTCGACGCACAGGTCGGGGAACGAGATGCCCGCCGCCCGCGCGGCCATCGGCACGAGGCTGTGCCCGGTCATGCCCGGCGACGTGTTGAGTTCGAGGAACGACCAGGTTCCGTCGCGCCGCAGGATCAGGTCGAGCCGGCCCCAGCCGCTCGCCCCGAGGATCGAGAACGCCTCCAGCGCCTGGCGGCGGATCGCCTCCTCGACCGCGTCCGGCAGGCCCGCCGGGCAGTGGTACTTCGTCTCGTCGCTGAAATACTTGTGCTCGTAGTCGTAGTTGCCGCCCGGCGCCTCGATGCGGATCAGCGGGAGCGCCCGCTCGCCCAGGATCGACGCGGTGAGTTCGCGGCCTTCGACGAACTCCTCGGCGAGCACGAGGCGGTCGTGCTTCGCCGCCGCGGCGATCGCGACGGCGACCTCGTCGCGGTCCACCGTCGAGACCTTGCTGATCCCGATCGTCGAGCCTTCGCGCGCGGGCTTCACGATCAGCGGCAGGCCGAGTTCCGCGACGAGCCGCATCGGATCGGTGCGCGCGTCGACCACGCGGTAGCGCGGCGTCGGGATGCCCGCGGCGATCCACACGAGCTTGGTGCGCCACTTGTCCATCGCGAGCGCGGACGCCATCACGCCGCTGCCGGTGTAGGGGATCCCGAGGGTCTCCAGCGCTCCCTGCACGGTCCCGTCCTCGCCGTAGCGACCGTGCAGGGCGATGAACGCGCGCGCGAATCCGTCGCGCCGCAGCTCCCACAGGTCGCGTTCGGCGGGATCGAACGGGTGGGCGTCGACGCCGCGCTCGCGCAGCGCGCCCAGGACGCCCTGCCCGGACATGAGCGAGATCTCGCGCTCCGCGGACGGCCCGCCCATCAGGACGGCGACCCTGCCCATCGACGCCCCGTTCATCGCCCCTCTCCCTGCGGCCGCTCGCCGACGATCCGGACCTCCGTCTCGAGGTCGACGCCGAATCGCTCCCGCACGGTCGCGCGCACGTGCTCGATCAGCGCCTCGATGTCGGACGCGCGCGCGCGCCCGCCCGGGTTCACGATGAAGTTCGCGTGCAGCTCCGAGACGCGCGCGCCGCCGATCGCGTGGCCCTTGAGTCCCGCCGCCTCGATGAGGCGCGCGGCGTGGTCGCCGGGCGGATTGCGGAACACGCTGCCCGCGTTGGGGAGCGACAGCGGTTGCGACGCGATGCGCTTCGCGAGGAGCTCGCGGATGCGCGCGCGCGCCCGGGCCGCGTCGCCGGGAGAGAACGAGAGCCAGGCGGCCGTGAAGATCCCGTCGGGCGGCGTTCCGTCGGCGCGACGCACGCTGCGATAGCCGATCGCGTAGTCCGTGCGCGGGCGGACCTCGAACCGGCCGTCGCGTCCGAGCACCTCGACGCGCACGACGTGGTTCCAGGTCTCGCCGCCGTAGCAGCCCGCGTTCATCGCGAGCGCGCCGCCGAGCGTCCCGGGAACGCCCGCGAGGAACGCGGCATCCTCGCAGCCCAGCCGGGCGGCGAGGCGCGCGACCTTCGGACTCGCGACGCCGGCCTCGGCGTAGATCAGCCCGTCGGCGACCGCGAGGGCGGCGCCCGGGTCGTGCATGACGATCACCGCGCCGCGGACGCCGCCGTCGCGCACCAGCGTGTTGCTGCCGAGCCCGAGCACGTGGATCGGCGTCGCCGCGGGCAGCGTCCGCACGAACCCGGCGAGGTCGTCGCGGTCGGCCGGACGGAACAGGAGCTCCGCCCGCCCGCCCGCGCGCCAGCTCGTGAAGCGCGCCAGCGGCGCGTCGCGTTCGAGCTTGCCGCGCAGCGTCGGCCGGTCGCGGAGGTCGCCCATGTCCATCGTCACGTCGCGCGCGCCGCGAGCTGCGGCGCCACCTGTCCGATCGAACCCGCGCCCATCGTGAGCACGAGATCCCCGTCGCGCGCCACCGCGCGCACGGCGTCGGCGACGCTGGCCACGTCGTCGACGAACAGCGGCTCGACCCTGCCGCCGACGCGGATCGCGCGGGCGAGCGCGCGCCCGTCCGCCGCGACGATCGGCGGCTCGCCCGCCGGGTACACGTCGGCGAGCACCAGCACATCGACCAGCGAGAGCACCGCCGCGAAATCCTCGAACAGGTCGCGCGTG
>DAOMBL010000090.1:0-9859 GCA_035427325.1 Casimicrobiaceae bacterium | reverse complement strand
TGCCTCGGGGACATCCCCGGCAACGTGCTCGCCGGCAACTGGCGGGCCGCGCTGTACGTCGACGACGGCGCGAGTCCCGCGCAGCAGGACGCCCTCATCGCGGTGTTCTCCGGCAAGCGGGGCGGCCCGATCGCCGACCTCGCGAAGCTGATCGGCGAGGTCGTCTCGGTCGAGAAGGTGCCGATCGAGTTCGCGGTCCGCGAGGGGCACGGGCACCTCAAGGTCGGCAACGTCGGCCTCGCGGAACTCGAGCCGTTCCGTGGTGCGCACGGCGAGGTGACGACGCTGCGGGATTCGATCTTCTCGACGGTTCCGGGCGCGCCGGCGTTCGTCGGCAAGGCGCATCGCTACCGCGCGAAGAACGACAGGCTCGGCATCGACGTCGACCTCAAGGGCCACAACGCGATCCAGAGCACGTTCGTGTTCAACGGCTGAGCGCGCCGGCCGCGCGGTCGGGTTCGCGACCGGCGCGATCGACGAATGGCCGGCACCTCCACCTCCACCGCCGCCGCCTCGCCCCCCCGTTCCGGGAGCGACGGCCGGCGACTCGCGGCGCTGCTCGCGGCGGGTGTCGTCCTGCCCGCGTGGGCGCTTCTCGCCCTGTGGAGCGCGAGTCCGTGGCGCGGCTTCATCGACCACGGCGGCTGGGGGGACACGCTCGCGCTCTCGCCGCTGTGCCGGGCCGTGCCGGGAGGCGCGGTCGTCGTCCCGGCGCTGCTCGCCGCGTTCGCCTGGCTCCTGATGATCGCGGCGATGATGGTGCCGACCGTCCTGCCGCTGCTGTCGATGTTCCGGCGCGTGGTTGCCGATCGCCGCGACGCCCGGCGGCTCGTCGGGCTCGTGCTCGCCGGCTACGCGGCCGCGTGGCTGGCCTTCGGCGTGGCGGCGCACGCGGTCGACGCCGGCATCCGGACGGCCGCGGCCGCGAGTCCCGGCATCGCGGCGCGAGCGTGGCTCATCGGGGCCCTCGTGCTCGCGCTGGCCGGCGCGTTCCAGTTCTCCGCACTCAAGTACCGCTGCCTCGAACGCTGCCGGACCCCCTTCGGCTTCGTGAACGCGCACTGGCATGGCCGGCACCCCGCGGCGGAGGCGTTCCGGCTCGGCCTCGACCACGGCGCCTTCTGCGTCGCCTGCTGCTGGGCGCTGATGCTCGTCACCTTCGTCGTCGGGATGGGGAATCCCGGCTGGATGCTCGCCATCGCGGCGGCGATGGCGGTCGAGAAGAACCTGCCCGGTGGCCAGGCGATCCGCACGCCGCTCGGACTCGGGCTCCTCGCCTGGGCTGGCGCGATCGTCGTGGCGCACGCCTGAACGCCGGACCGGCCGGGGCGGCGGCGTTGCGCGCCGGCCGCACCCCGGGCACCAATCGCCCGATCCGCGGTCCCTCCCATCGCGCCGCGCGGCGAACCGCGCGACAATCCCGGCCAGCCGGGGGCCGCCGGGGCACGGGGCGCCCGGATCACCCCGCCATTCGAGAGGACCCGATGAAGTTCCGCTTTCCCGTCGTCATCATCGACGAAGACTATCGCTCGGAGAACGCGAGCGGGCTCGGCATCCGCGCGCTCGCGCGAGCGATCGAGGCCGAGGGCGTCGAGGTGCTCGGCGTCACGAGCTACGGCGACCTCGCCCAGTTCGCGCAGCAGCAGTCGCGCGCGTCCGCGTTCATCCTGTCGATCGACGACGAGGAGTTCACACCCGGCCCCGAACTCGACCCGGCCGTGGTGAACCTGCGCAACTTCATCCGCGAGATCCGGGTCCGCAACGCGGACATCCCGATCTACCTGTACGGCGAGACGCGGACCTCATCGCACCTGCCGAACGACATCCTGCGCGAACTGCACGGTTTCATCCACATGTTCGAGGACACGCCGGAGTTCGTCGCGCGCCACATCATCCGCGAGTCGAAGACCTACCTCGACGGGCTCGCGCCGCCGTTCTTCCGGGCGCTCACCCACTACGCGAGCGACGGCAGCTATTCTTGGCACTGTCCCGGCCACTCCGGCGGCGTCGCGTTCCTGAAGAGCCCGGTCGGCCAGATGTTCCACCAGTTCTTCGGCGAGAACATGCTGCGCGCCGACGTCTGCAATGCCGTGGACGAACTCGGCCAACTGCTCGACCACTCGGGACCGGTCGCCGCCTCGGAGCGCAACGCCGCGCGCATCTTCAACGCGGACGACCTGTTCTTCGTCACCAACGGCACCTCGACCTCCAACAAGATGGTGTGGCACGCGACGGTGGCACCCGGCGACGTCGTCGTGGTCGACCGCAACTGCCACGTCTCGATCCTGCACGCGATCACGATGACCGGCGCGATCCCGGTGTTCCTGACGCCGACGCGCAACAACCTCGGCATCATCGGGCCGATCCCGCGCGACGAGTTCCGCTGGGAGAACATCCAGAAGAAGATCCGGGCGCATCCGTTCGCGCGCGAGGTGAAGTCGAATCCGCGGATCCTGACGATCACCCAGAGCACCTACGACGGCGTCGTCTACAACGTCGACACGATCAAGGAGCTGGCCGGCGAGCACATCGACACGCTGCACTTCGACGAGGCGTGGCTGCCGCACGCGGCGTTCCACGACTTCTACCGGGGCATGCACGCGATCGGGCGCGACCGCCCGCGCTCGAAGGACGCGCTGGTGTTCTCCACGCAGTCGACGCACAAGCTGCTCGCGGGGCTCTCGCAGGCCTCGCAGATCCTCGTGCAGAACTCGCAGACGCGGCAGCTCGACCGCTTCCGCTTCAACGAGGCCTACCTGATGCACACGTCGACCTCGCCGCAGTACGCGATCATCGCGTCCTGCGACGTCGCCGCGGCGATGATGGAGCCGCCAGGCGGCACCGCGCTGGTCGAGGAGTCGATCCGGGAGGCGCTCGACTTCCGCCGCGCGATGCGCAAGGTCGACCGGGAATTCGGCGATACCTGGTGGTTCAAGGTCTGGGGCCCCGACCACCTGGCGCCTGAGGGGATCGGCAGCCGCGACGACTGGATGCTGCGCGCCGGCGAGCGCTGGCACGGCTTCGGCGACCTCGCGCCGGGCTTCAACATGCTCGACCCGATCAAGGCGACGGTGCTGACGCCCGGCCTCGACGTCGACGGGGACTTCGCCGATCCTGGCATCCCGGCGGCGATCGTCACGAAGTACCTCGCCGAGCACGGCATCATCGTCGAGAAGACCGGGCTCTACTCGTTCTTCATCATGTTCACGATCGGCATCACCAAGGGCCGGTGGAACTCGATGGTGACGGAATTGCAGCAGTTCAAGGACGACTACGACCGCGACCTGCCGCTGTGGCGCGTGCTCCCCGAGTTCGTCGCCGCGCACCCGCGCTACGAAAAGGTCGGCCTGCGCGAGATCTGCGACGCGATCCACGGCGTCTACCGCGCCAACGACATCGGCCGCATCACGACCGAGATGTACGTCTCGAACCTCGAGCCGGCGATGAAGCCCGCCGACGCGTTCGCGCGCATGGCGCACCGCGAGATCGAGCGCGTCGAGATCGACGACCTCGAGGGGCGCGTCACGAGCGCGCTGGTGACGCCGTACCCGCCGGGCATCCCGCTCCTGATCCCCGGCGAGCGGTTCAACCGGCAGATCGTCAAGTACCTGCAGTTCGCGCGCGACTTCAACGAGCGCTTTCCCGGCTTCGACACCGACATCCACGGTCTCGTCGAGGAGGAGGTCGGCGGCCGCAGGCGCTATTTCGTCGACTGCGTGGCGGGCGCGAAGGTCATCTCCGCGGTGCCGAACCTGCGCGCGCGCGGCGCCCGCAGGTCCTGACGGACGGCGGGCGCGGGGCGACGCATGCGGCCGCTGCGCTGGATCGCCATTGGCGGAGGAGCGCTGGTCGCGCTCGTCGTCGTCGCCGCGCTCCTCGCGTACGCCGCGATCGACATGGATGCGATCCGGCGTTACGTCGAGGCCGAGGTCGGCCGGATCACTGGCCGGCAGATGGCCGTGCGCTCGCTCGAGGTCGACCTGTGGCCGCGACTCGCGGTGGTCGCGAACGACGTCTCGCTCTCGAATCCGAATGGAGCGTCGCGGCCCGAACTCGTCCGTGCGCGGGTCGCGAAGGGTGCGGTGGCGCTCCTGCCGCTCGTTCGTTCGCGCGAGGTCGTCGTCGAGTCGCTCGAACTCGACGGCGTCGACGTGGCGCTCGAGATGCTTCCCGAAGGCCGGGGCAACTGGGTGCTGGAGCCGTCGGGCGGCGGATCGACTCCGTCCACGGGCAGGGAGGATCCGAATCGTGCCGGGGCACCGATCCGGCTGGGCGGGAGCGTCGTGATCGTCGACGCGAAGCTGACCTGGCGGCCGCAGGGAGGAGGGGAAACCGCAGTCGGGATTCCCAGGCTCGAGATCGCGCCGGCGACCGAGGGACGCTATGCGTGGAAGGGGACGCTCGACGCCGACGGCGTGCGCTGGGCGATCGACGCGACGACCGGCGATCCGATGGTGTACGCGCGCGACCGGATGCCGCTCGACCTGGACATTCGCGTCGCGGGCGGCGGTGTCACCTCGACGGTGAAGGGGCGCGTCGAGCGACGGGGCTCCGGACCGGCGATCGTCGCCGATGCATCGCTGGGCTGGTCGGAGGGCAGCGAGTGGCTCGCGCGTCGCGCCCCGCGCCTTGCCGCGAACGAAGGGCGCCTCGCCGCGCGCGTCGATGCCGGCGAACGGAAGGCCACGCTCGACGGCATCGCGGGGAACGTGGCGCGCTCGCGCTTCGACGGTACGCTCGAAGTCGATGCCCGGGGCAAGATCCCGAGACTCTCCGGGCGAATGCACGCCGACCTGATCGATCTCTCGGCGGTGCGCGGCGCGCCGTCGACACCCGGCGAGGCGACGCCGACACCGGTGGCCGACACCGCCAGGCCGCTGTCTCCGCTGACGAAACTCGACGCGGACGTCGATTTCGTGATCGACCGGCTGGCGCTGCCGAACGCGTTCGAGGCGACCGCGCTGCGCGGCCGGGTGGTGATCAACGGCGGCAAGCTCGACGTCGATCCGATCGGTCTCGATTTCGGGGGCGGCAAGATCACCGGCCGAATCCAGGCCAATGCGTCGACCGATCGCGCGCGTGTCGTGATCGACGGACGCGGCATCGAACTCGCGCGCGCGGCGCCCGGCCTCCAGGTCGGCAAGTATCTTTCCGGCGGCGCCATGACGATCGCGGTCGACCTGCAGGGTCCGGCGTCGTCGGGAGCGGCGTTTCTCGGCGGCGCCAGCGGGCGGATCGCGACGGAGACGGGGCCGATGCGACTGCGCGGCATCGCGCTCGATGCCGGAGGCAGCGCGATGACGCGCATCTTCGACGCCGTCAATCCGTTCCGCCGCGTCGATCCGTCCACCGACATCCAGTGCGCGGTCGTGCGGCTGTCGGTGCGCGAGGGCGTGGCGCACGCCGACCGGACGATCGCGGCCGAGACGTCGCGGCTCACCGCGTCCGCTTCGGGCACGATCGACCTCGCCCGCCAGACGCTCGACCTGGTCGTGCGCCCGCGCGCGCGCAAGATCTCCGGCGTGCCGGCGGTCGAACTGGCCGACGTGATCCGCGTCACCGGTCCGATCGCCAAGCCCTCGTTCCGCCTCGACACGCTCGGTGCGGCGAAGGCGGCCGCGACCGTCGGCGGGGCGTTGGCGACCGGAGGCTGGTCGCTGCTCGCCTCGCCGCTCCTCAATGCGACCGAGGACAAGTCGCCCTGCGCCACGGCGCGCGCGGGCGGCAAGGCGCAGTCCGGTTCACTGGGTTCGGCTGCTCCCGCGCCCTCCGACGTGCTCGCCCCGCTGCGCGGGCTCTTCCGAAAGTGACGACACTTCAGGCGCCGTCGCGCGGCGAACCGTCCGGCAGGAAGCGGGCGCACTCGTCGAACACGCGGACGGCGCAGGCGCGGCAGGTCGGCACGTCGAGCGTCGCGTAGATCGCGCGGATCGCCACGCCCTTGTCCGGGAACACGCGCTCGCGTCCCAGCGTGTCGAGTGAGCCGGCGCGCTCCAGCGCCTCGTGCACCCGCGGCTTGAGGTTCGCCGCGTAGAGCGCAATTCCCGACACGCGCGCGGCGTTCGCCTCGCGCGCCACGAGTTCGCAGCCCGCGACGTCGATGAAGTTGACGCCGCTCGCGACGATGAGCGCGTTGCGCACGCCCGGCCGCGACGCGAGCGCCTGCGCGATCTCGTCGTGCACATGCTCGACCGCGCCGAAGAAGAGCGAGCCGTCGAGGTGCAGGATCTCGAGCTGCGGGCAGCGGAGCGACGGTTCGGGCGCGTTCGCGAACCGTCGTTGCGGCGAACGCGGATCGGGCAGCACCGGCGTGAGCTGCGGATGGGTGGTGCGGTTCAGGTAGACGACGAGCGAGGCGAACACGCCGACGAAGATCGCGAGTTCGACCTTGGTGAGCAGCGTCGCGAGGAACGTGAGGACCAGCACGACCGCCTCGGCGCGATTGGCGCGCACGATCGAGCGCATCTGGGCGACGTCGACGAGTCCCCAGGCGACGACGAACAGGAGGCCGGCCATCACCGCGAGCGGCAGGTGGGCGCCGAGCGGCGCGACGACGACCACGATCACGAAGAGGAACAGCGCCGAGAGCGCCGCGGCGAGAGGCGTCTTCGCGCCGGAATCGAAGTTCACCCAGATCCAGTTGAACGAGCCCGACGACGGATAACCGGAGAAGAACGCCGCCGGGATGTTCGAGAGGCCTTGTCCGACGAACTCCTGGTTGCCGTCGATGTGCTGGCCGCTCCTGACCGCGACCGCGCGCGCGACCAAGACGGCCTGCGCGAGCGCGAGCGTCGTGAGCGCAACGGTGGCAGGCAGGAGCGCGCGCCACTCGTCGGGATCGGAGGAGGGCGCCGACAGTGGCGGCACGCCGCCCGGCAGCGCGCCGACCATCGCGATGCTCGTCACGCCGGCGAGTCCCGCCGCGAAGGCGAAGATCGATCCCGCCGGAGGCCCGCGATCATCGGCGAGAAGCGGGAGGTGCGGCGCGCGAGCACTGCGGCGCCCACGGTGACCACACCGGTGGCCGCGGTCCACGGATCGATCGTCGCCACCGCGCGCACGAACGCCGCGAGGGTGTGACCGAAGTCCGCCGACACCGGGACGTCGATGCCGAAGAAGGTGCGCAGTTGCGCCGCGATGATGAGCAGGCCCGCGCCCGCGGTGAGCGCGACGATCACCGTGTGCGGGATGAAATTCCCGAGCCAACCCAGGCGCGCGAGCCCCATCGCGAGCTGCACGAGGCCCACCATCAGCGCCAGCGTGAGTGCGAGCCGCACATGGTCCACGCTGCCGGGCACCGCCAGCGGCGCGAGCGACGCGAAGACCGTGAGCGAAATGGTGTTGATCGGACCGGAGACCTGGTGCCAGGACGAACCCCAGAGCGCCGCCACGATGACCGGGACCATCGCGGCGTAGAGGCCGTCTCTACCGGTATGCCCGCGAGCGCCGCGTACGCGACGCCCTGCGGCAGCACGACGAACGCGCCGACGAGGCCCGCGAGCGCGTCGGCCGCGAGCGTTTCGCCGGTGATCCTGTGGCGTCAGGCGAGGAACGGCAGCAGGCGGTCGAAGCGGGGCGTCAAGGGGCGGCGCGCGCGGGCGCGGGTCGAAACCCCGATGATGCGGTCAATCCGTACCGGTGTGCAAACGCGCGGACGGGCGCGATGCACGTGTCGGCGGATCGGGCGGCGCGCACCCAGCCCCGTGCCGTGCGGACTCGCCGTATCGCCCTCTTCGCGACCGAAGCGTCCGGTGCCGCTACCGGGCCAGCGTGTTCTTGTGAATCTTCCCGTCCTTCATGATGACGACGAAATTCCGCGCGGGGTCCGCGACCAGATTCAGGTTCTCGACCGGGTTGCCGTCGACCAGCAGTAGATCGGCCAGCGCGCCTTCCTCGACGACACCGAGCTTCCCGGGGTATGGATTGCGCTTGCCGGACAGCGCGAGCAGTTCGGCATTGGTCCCGGTGGCCATCACGAGCGCTTCCGCCGGGGTGTACCAGCGCGCGAGGCGGGCCAGCAACGCGCCCTGGAGTTTCGCGAGCGCGGGCGAGAACAGGATGTCGGTGCCGAACGCGGTCTTGAGCTTGTATTTTTTCGCCAGCGCGTAGGCGGTATCGGTGCCGGCGAGCACTTCGTGCGCCTTCTCCCACTCGAACGATCCGCGCGGGAACACGCTGGCGATCTCCTCGGGGAACGGCTGGATGCTGAGCCAGATGCCCTGCTGCGCCATCAGCCTGGCGGTGGCGTCGTCCATCAGGTGTCCGTGTTCGATGCACTTCACGCCGGCGGCGATCGCGCGATGGATCGCCGCGGGCGTGTACGCGTGCACGGCGACGTAGGTACCCCAGTTCCCTGCGGCCTCGACGGCGGCGCGAAGTTCGGGCTCGGTGAACGTCACCACGTCGAGCGGGCTGTGGGGCGACGCGACGCCGCCGCCTCCGGTCAGCTTGATCTGCGTGGCGCCCAGCATGAGTTGCTCGCGCGTCCGCACCCGTACCTCGTCGGGGCTGTCGGCGACCATGCTCGCGCCGAGCGACTCCATTCGTGCCGGCGGCCCGCCGAGGACGCGGGGGAGTTCGTACAACTCGCGAAAGTCGCCGTGACCGCTGGTGACGGTGATGACGGCGCCTGACGGATAGATGCGCGGACCCGCGACGATCCCCTCGTCGATCGCGCGCTTGAGCCCGAAGACCGGACCGCCGAGGTCGCGAACGGTGGTGAATCCCCGCATCAGCGTGTCCGTCGCCTCATCGCCCGCGACCAGGTTCAGGTAGCCGACGTCGGCCGTCATGGCGGCTGCCGGCGTGGGCCGGACCAGCATCGCGTGCCAGTGCCTGTCGATGAGGCCGGGCATGAGCGTTCGCCCGCCCCCGTCGATCACGATCGTGTCGGCGCGCCGGTCCGTCGGGATCGGCGTCGGAGAAATCCGTTCGATCCTGTTTCCCCGCACGAGTACATACGACGGACTCGAGAGCTGGCCGCCCTTCCCGTCGAACACGCGGACGTTCTGGAACACCGTCACGGCGTTCGAAGGCGCCTGGGCGCCGAGGGGAACGGCGAGGCCCCAGAGGACCATCGCCCAAAGGGATCGTGCCTTCATGCGGCCTCCTTCGATCCTGCGAGCCGTTCTTCGTGCGTTTCCGCGGCACCGGGCGTCCATCGCATGAGTGCGCGATGGTCGTCGCGCGATCCTGCGAGCCGTTCTTCGTGCGCTTCCCCGACACCGGGCGTCCATCGCATGAGTGCGCGATGGTCGTCGCGCGTTCGACCGAGCGCGAACGCAAGGGCCATCCCGATCGCTCCGTGCTGCTGCCTCGCCGACACCCCATCCCCGCGACGGCTTCCGAGGCCGGGCGGCCACGGTGAAGTGGCACCGCAGACATGGCGGCAACGACGGCACAGCGCATTATGCGCGCCCGAGGGTGCGCCGACTATCCGTTATTACGCTGGCTCGGCATCGTCGGCAAGCCGGCGCGGATCCTCTGCGGGTAATCCGGTCCGTCGCCGGCGGCCTTCGAGGCCGCCGTGATGTCGGAGCGTCGGCGCAGTTCGTCGAAGGGCATCGTCGCCTCGATGAGCCCGGCGTCGTAGAAATAGCGGTCGATCCAGCCGTTGAGGAAGTGCCGGTAGTCCCAGAGGCCCTCGCGGCCCGAGGCGTTCGCGTCGCGCACGATGTTCACTGTGCAGCTGTTCGACAGCAGGTGGTAGAACTCGGGGTGGTCCGCGAGCTCGTTGATGCGGCGCAGGTAATCGAGGAACAGGGCGCGCGCGCGTTCGGGCGCTACCGCGATGTGGTAGAGGAAGACGTCCTCGTTGCGGCGGTTGGTGCGCAGGCGCACGAGGTCCCGCTCCTCGCCG
>DAOMBL010000089.1:0-9865 GCA_035427325.1 Casimicrobiaceae bacterium | reverse complement strand
CCACCGAGTGCGCGCCGCGTACAGCGTTACCGCTGCGAGAAGCACCATGGTAACCGCTCTGGACAGGGCTGCACCGAACAGCCCTTCTGACGCGACCAGCCACGCCGCCATGACAAACAGGAGCGCAGTGCCCACAAGTGTCGAGTTTCTGTTGAATCGGGCGTTGGTAGTGATCTGCAGCAGATGGCCCTGTGCAGACACAGCCATGGCCAGAATGCCGATGCTAAGGATCGCCAAAGTTCCAGATTCTCCGCGATAGGCGGATCCGAATGCCAGGAGCAACAACTCCGGACCGAAAAACATCAGCAACAGCGCAGCCAGCCCACAGAGAACAAGTTGCAGGTCCATCAGGCGGCGCGCTAGATCTATGGCCTGCGTTTGGGCTCCTTCGCCCCATAGTCGCGTCAGATGTGGCGCCACGCCGGTGACCGCCAACATGACGCCTTGGATCGCGCCGCCGAACAGCGTCAGCACAGCGGCATACCGCGCCACACCGTCGTCTCCCAGACGGGCATGCACTATGGGCATCTCTCCGCGCGACCAGACAAGCCCCCATAGCAACGCCGTCACCCAAATGTTGATGGCGTAGCGATGAATGTCTTGCAGTAGAGCTCTCTCAATCCGAGCGGGCGCGACGCGAGCGACATGCACGGTAGGACGAAGCCCGACTGCCGCGGCCGCGGCTGCCGACGCCGCCATCAGACCGAACACGGGACCCGGCTGGCCTGCGTCCAATGGAATCACCATCGCGCCAACGACCATCAACGCGGCCGCCGTCCCGTTCGCCCCGCAGATCAGATCGAATCGTTGGAGTCCGGTCAATGCGGCTGTCTGCATCGCCCAAAGTCCATTCGCGATAGCCCAAGTCATCAACGCTGCGGCCGCGAATGCATCTAACCGGATCCCTGTTATCCATACCCCGGCCAGGCCCGCAATACCGGCGAGCCCGGGTAAGCCGATTGCGAACGGGAACCATAACCGTGCAATCGCCGACGACAGGCCGGCATCGTGCCGAAACTCCGCCAGGTATCGCGCAGCCACACCCGTCGCCCCGAGGGAGCAAACCAGGAAAGCCAAGTCGACGATCCATTGTCCGTAGGCGAACTGCCCGAACGCCGCCACAGAGAGCCGGCGCGCAATGATGGCGGTGAACGCGAAGCGCGAGACGGCCAGCGTGATCGCTGCCGCTGCCGCCCAGATCGATTGTCGAATCAGGGACAAGAACGCAGAATATCAAGGTGTACGGTGATCCCCTTTTGAATCAATCGCGCCAATCGCGGTAAACCGCAACATTGTTCCCATTGAATTCGGCGCGTAGGCCCAGGGCTTCCATCGGGAGTCCCCTTCGAATCAGAACGTAGTTGTTCTCGAAATACCGATCCAATTCGAAATGCCACTTGTCGAAGTAGATCACGGAGTTGCCAACCAGCGCCGGCGCTGCCGGCAACCTGATCGGCGGATTCTCGCTCATCGTCGCCAGCGATTCCAGGCTCATGTTGCGCTTCTGGATCGCGTACTCGTCGTTCTGCTCAATCAGCAACGCGCCCACGAGCCTTCGGATCGACGCCTCGTTGGGAAAGATCCCGACCACGTCGGCACGCCGCTTGATCTCGCCGTTGAGCCGCTCGAGCACGTTCGTACTGTGGACCTTCACCCGGTGCTCCTTGGGGAAGTCCATGAACGTCAACACCTCGTACTCGGCGTCCTCCATCATCGCCGCCAGCCGCGGAAACTTCGCCCGCAGCTGGTCGGTCACGATGCGCCATTGGCCATGGGCGGCGTCAGCCGTCTCCTGCGCGAAGATCGTGTTGATCAGCGCGAACACCATCTGCCGCTGTCCCTTGTTGGCATAGGCGAGTGCGTTGCGCAGGAAGTGCACCCGGCAGCGCTGCCAGGACGCCTTCAGCACCGTCGCCACCGCCGCCTTGAGCCCTTCGTGGGCGTCCGAGATCACCAGCTTGACCCCGCGCAGCCCCCGTCGCGTCAGGCCGCGCAGGAACGCCGTCCAGAACGGCTCGGCCTCCGAGGGGCCAGTGGCCATGCCCAGCACCTCGCGCCAGCCTTCGCTGTTCACCGCCACGGCGATTATCGTCGCCACCGACACGATTCGCCCGGCCTGCCGTACCTTCACGTACGTCGCGTCGATCCACAGGTACGGCCAGTCACCTTCCAGCGGCCGCTCCAGAAAGGCGCCCACGCGCTCGTCGATCTCCTCGCATAGCCGCGACGCCTGGCTCTTGGAGATACCGGTCATCCCCAGCGCCTTCACCAACTCGTCCACCGAGCGCGTCGAAATGCCCTGGACGTAGGCTTCCCGTACCACCGCCGCCAGCGCCTTCTCCGATGAGCGCCGCGGGTCCAGGAACGGCGGAAAGTAGCTGCCCCGGCGCAGCTTCGGAATGCGCAGCGCGATCGTGCCGCTGCGCGTGCGCCAATCCCGCTCCCGGTAGCCGTTGCGCCAGTTCTCGCGCCCCTCGCCGCGCTCGCCGTGGGCCGCCCCGATCAGCCCCTCGACATCCATCTGCATCAGCCGTTGCGCAACGTACCCGATCATCTCGCGCAGCAGATCCCCGTCCGCCCCCTTCTCAAGCAACTCAGCCAGTGCCATCCTGTCATCGGTCATCGGTTTCCTCTGGTTGGTTGAAGCTTCGCAACTCCAACCCTACCGGAAGAACCGATGGCCCCCGCAAGGGGGCTGCAAACCCAAACTTCTACACCACGCCCGGGGACGCGACCAAGGAGGACCTGCACTACGCGGCGGTTGTGCGCAAGACCAGGAACCCCTACTCCCGCGCCTCATTTGGCGGCGCACACTGATTTGCACGGCACGACTGATTGCAGAGAAAACAACGCGATGCCCCTGCTACAACGCATAGTCCAAACTGGGAGAAGAGTCTTTCCCCGCGGATGGTCCTTCGCACTACGGCGCATTGCGAAGCTCCACCCATCTCTGCAAACGTACCCCGCCACTCTCGCGAGCGGGGATACATTGCACGTCAACCTAGCAGAAGATATGTGCCATGGCTACTTTTATCACGGCAGGCTCGAGCATGAGCAATATGCAGAAGAGCTATTCAAGCTGGTCCTACGGCCAGGGGGATGCGCGTATGACATAGGTGCCAATATCGGCTACTTCACCAGAGTTCTAAGCAAAATCGTCGGCAACAACGGTCGCATTCGCGCATTTGAACCGATGCCATCCGCATTGCGCTTGCTTCGGATCAATACTGCGGACCTTTCGAATGTAATCATCCATGATTTAGCTGTCACCGATAACAATGGCGTCGCGCCTTTCGCAGTACGGGCGCATGGCGACACATCTTCGCTGGGTGAATCGAAGGACGGCTCATTGCAAATCAACGTTGACACTGTCCGCTTGGATGATCTTCGACCGATAGATGAGAACGTGAGTTTGATCAAGATTGATGTCGAAGGGTATGAGTTAGAGGTTCTTAAGGGCGCTACCAAAGTGATTGCGTCCTGTCGCCCAATACTGTACTTCGAGTTCATTCCGGCTTATGCAACAAGACGTGGGATTCGGCTGGACGACTTTGAAAACTTGCTGAGGCCACTTGGCTATGAGCTTCGATGGATTAACCCTCAGTTTCCATACGGACCGTTAGTTTCATTGACTCCATCTTCATACTTGATCGCCGCTCGCGGCGAAGCATGGCCAGACCTGTTTAATGTGACGTAACGCGCCGCCTAGATCGAGTCGTGAAATTCCACCGCAGTGCGTGACAGCTGGAGCGATTCCTGCGCTCCGAAATACATTTCGGAGTGGACGTCAGATCTATTTGCGCGCAGTCTTCGGCTATCAGCTGGCGCGAGGTGCGTTCTTGAACGCTGAATCGAAGTACTGGATGGCCTTTTCTAGCCCTGCCTCCAGCCTCACCTTCGGCTCCCACTCCAGACTGTCCCTTGCCAATCCAACATCCGGCCGCCTCTGCCTCGGATCATCCCCCGGCAGCGGCCGGTACTCGATCGTCGACTTCGACCCGGTGAGGGTGATGATCTTTTGCGCGAGTTCGAGGATCGTGAACTCGTCGGGATTGCCGAGGTTGACCGGGCCGGTGAAGTCGGCGGGGGTGGCCATCAGCGCGACGAGGCCGTCGATCAGGTCGTCGACGTAGCAGAACGAGCGCGTCTGGCTGCCGTCGCCGTAGATGGTGATCGGCTCGCCCTTCAGCGCCTGCACGATGAAGTTCGACACGACGCGGCCGTCGTTGGGGTGCATGCGCGGGCCGTAGGTGTTGAAGATGCGCGCGACCTTGATCGCGAGGCCGTGCTGGCGGTGGTAGTCGAAGAACAGCGTCTCGGCGCAGCGCTTGCCCTCGTCGTAGCACGAGCGCGGGCCGATCGGGTTGACGTTGCCCCAGTACGACTCGACCTGCGGGTGCACCGACGGGTCGCCGTAGACCTCGCTCGTCGAGGCCTGCAGGATCGGGCAGCGCAGGCGCTTCGCGAGGCCCAGCATGTTGATCGCGCCGTGGACCGAGGTCTTGGTCGTCTGGACCGGGTCGTGCTGGTAGTGGATCGGCGAGGCCGGGCAGGCGAGGTTGTAGATCTCGTCGACCTCGAGGTAGAGGGGAAACGTGACGTCGTGGCGGATGAACTCGAAGCGCGGATTGCCGAGGAGGTGCTCGATGTTGCGGCGCGTGCCGGTGAAGAGGTTGTCGACGCAGAGCACGTCGTGGCCCTGCGCGATCAGGCGGTCGACGAGGTGCGAGCCCAGGAAGCCCGCTCCGCCCGTCACCAGCACACGCTTGATGGATTCGTAGCGCCGCACTCGGTGGCTCTCGTTCATTCCGGTTCGTGGGTTCGCGCGTCGGGCGGCATTGGTGTCGGCGTCGTGCGAAGGGGTGCGGTGCGGCGGGGGCGAATGCGGCCCATGGCTCACGGGTCGCGCCGGTCGCCGTGCGCGACGAGCACGCGTCGCACCTGTCGTCGCCCGAAGCGTACCAGCGCGCGGTAGCGGCTCGTGTAGATCAGCGCGTAGACGGCGAGGCAGGCGAGCAGCGCCCAGGTATTGTCGTAGAAGACGATCGCCATGGCGAGGCAGGCGAGGCTGTGCAGCCACAAGCGCGGGGCGACGCGCAGGTTGGCGCGGTGGAGCTGCCGGTGACGAAGTTCGCGGTCTTCGCCGCGGCGCTCGGCGCGGCGGCGCTCGACGCCGTCGGGCGCTCCGATGTCGTGCTCGCGGCGCTCGTGCCGGCCGCGTTCGCGCGGGATCGCGATGCGGCGGTAGACGAGCGAGTGCAGGGGCAGCGCGTCGGGCTCCATCAGCGGTCGCTGGCGCACGACGCCGCGGCGGTACATCGCGAACAGCGTGTCGACGATCGGATAGCCGGCCAGCACGATCACGTACCAGGCGGAGAGCGCGCCGCCGTGGGCGATGAGCTGCATCGAGAGCTGCGCGTACATGAAGCCGATGAAGTACGCTCCGGCGTCGCCCAGGAACACGCGGCCGCGCGGATAGTTCCAGACGAGAAAGCCGGCGAGCGCGCCGATCATCGCGAGCGACTGCGCGAGCGTCTCGCTGTCGCCCGACCAGCCGGCCGCGATCGCGAGGCCGCCGAATAGGATGAGCGCGGTGCCCGAGGCGAGGCCGTGCGCGCCGTCGATCAGGTTGAACGCGTTGCACGAGCCCACGACCATGAACCAGGTGAGCGGCAGCGCGAACCACAGGTGACCGAGCAGGTAGTCGACGAGCGGGAGGTCGACGCGCGGGACGATGCCGTTCGCGTAGGCGCTCGCGAGCGCGGCCGAGACGAGCGCGGCGAGGAGTCGGTAGCGCGGGCGGACGCGGCGGGTGACGTCCTCCCAGACCCCGACGACGACGACCGGGATCGCGGCGAGCGCGAGCGTGAGGGCGGGCTCGAGGTCGAGCGCGTCGCTGCCGTGCGAGACGAGGGTTACGGCGAGGAAGGCCAGGTAGACGATCGCGCCGCCCAGGCGCGAGGTCGGCACGACGTGCATCGCCTGGACACTGTCGGCGTGGTCGTGGCCGATCGTGCGGGCGCGGATTGCTGCTGGCATCGCTGCAACGGCGATGAAGGCCGGGACTGCGGCGAACCACCACTCCGGGTGCATCTCCCCTTCCATCCCTTGCTTGCGCGGGCGCCGCGCGCGGGCGGCGCTTCTCTATGCCACGGTCATTATAATCGGGATGTCAGGTGCAGGTCAGGGTTCGGCGTCCGTGGGGAGACTTTCGGGCCGGCGACAGGAGTCAGAAGTCGCGGCGGCGATTCCCGGGCGGCGCATCGAGCGCCGGGAGGCGTCTTTCGTGGGGCGGCCTTGTGGGTCGGCCTTGTGGGTCGGCGTTGTGGGTCGGCCTTGTGGGTCGGCCTTCAGGCCGACGGGATGTGCCGGTTCGAAGCGAAAGGCGTCGGGCTGAAGCCCGACCCACAGGGCGGAAGCCCGACCGACAGCGGAGGCGTTGTGGGTCGGCCTTCAGGCCGACGGGATGTGCCGGTTCGAAGCGAAAGGCGTCGGGCTGAAGCCCGACCCACAGGGGAAGGGTGGGGATGATCGAGCAAGAGGCGGTCGCGCAGGCGCTGGCGGGACAGGACGTCGGAGCCTGGTGGCCGTGACCGACGGCGGAGCGATGCAGGAGGCGCTCGGCGAGCGCTTCGCGTACCTGCGGAGCTGGCGCGCGCGCTGGCTCGTCACCGGGAGCGCCGGGTTCATCGGCTCGCACCTGGTCGAGACGCTGCTGAACCTCGGGCAGACGGTCGTGGGTCTCGACAACTTCGCGACCGGAAGCCGGCGCAATCTCGAGAGCGTGCGCGCGGCGGTCGGCGAGGATGCGTGGTCGCGGCACCGGTTCGTCGAGGCGGACATCGTCGATCCGGCGGCGTGCGCGCGCGCGTGCGAGGGCGTCGACGTCGTACTGCACCAGGCGGCGCTCGGCTCGGTGCCGCGATCGATCGCCGATCCGCTCGCGACGCATGCCGCGAACGCGACCGGCTTCCTCAACATGCTGGTGGCCGCGCGCGATGCGCACGTGGGACGGTTCGTCTATGCGGCGTCGAGTTCGACCTACGGCGATCATTCCGCGCTGCCGAAGGTCGAGGACTCGGTCGGGCGTCCGCTCTCCCCCTACGCGGTGTCGAAGCTCGTCGACGAACTCTACGCGGACGTGTTCGCGCGCTGCTACGCAACGGCGGCGATCGGGCTTCGCTACTTCAACGTTTTCGGCGCGCGGCAGGATCCGGATGGCGCGTACGCGGCGGTGATCCCGCGCTGGGCCGCGGCGATGCTGCGCGGTGAGCAGGTGACGATCCACGGCGACGGCAGCACGACGCGCGATTTCTGCCACGTCGCGAACGCGGTCCAGGCGAACCTCCTCGCAGCGACCGTCGATCGCGTCAACGCGCAGAACCAGGTGTACAACGTCGCGGTCGGCGGGCGGACGTCGCTGCTCGAGCTGTACGGCTACCTGCGGGCGCTCGCCGAGGAGCGGCGGCCAGGTCTGCGCGTGCCCGAGCCGCGGTTCGACGAATTTCGCGCGGGCGACGTGCGCCATTCGCAGGCGGACATCTCGAAGGCGACGCGGTTGCTGGGCTATGCGCCGATGTACGACGTGCGTGCGGGGCTGCGCGAGGCGTTCGGGTGGTATGCGGGTGGATGAGCGGGGGAGCGTGTCGGCCTGAAGGCCGACCCACAGGCATGTCGCAGCAGCCCGTCGGCCTGAAGGCCGACCCACAGGGATGCGCTTGTCGGCCTGAAGGCCGACCCACAACCTCCTGTAGGTCGGGCTTCAGCCCGACGGGTTTCGTGCCTATGGGCAGCCGAGGCGTCGGCCTGAAGGCCGAGCCACGGCATCTCACCTGCATGTAGGCGCGCGACTGGGCCTATCGTTGTTTCAGGAACTCAGCAACGGTCAGACCGACGTCCTTGGCGATCTGGCGCAGCAGCGCCGGTGAGATATCGCGGCTCGCATGAAAGGGAACGGCGGTGCAGCGACCCGAGGTATCGCGAAACTGCTTGTGCGACCCTCGCTGCCGCACTTCGACGAACCCCAGATTGCGTGGGATGGCGACGACTTCCGCGGGCTTCAGTACCGGGACGTTTCCCACGCGTCACGCGACGACGACGTGCTGAACTCCGATGAACTCCGAACTGAACACCGGTTCGCCATCCTCCAGAAGCATGGCGATGACCTCCTTCAGGTTCGCATTCAGTTCCTCCGGTGTTGCACCCTGCGAATGGGCACCCGGGAATCCGGGGACGAACCCGACGTAGAGCCCGGTTTCCGGGTCACGTTCGATTACTGCGGAGAAGCTGCGCATGGCGTACCTCCAGTGGCATGCATTGTCGCTCCGGCGAGGGGACGATGCAATTTCAACTGGTCCTGAACGCGGAGATCTGTCAGTGCGCAGTTGATGCCGTAGGTCGGGCTTCAGCCCGACGGGTTTGGCGTCAGCCCGACGATTTTCGGGCGATCGCCGCGCGACGCACCAACGCCGCTCGCTGCTTTCCCGAGCGGGCACGTGCCGATCCGGCCGGACCTTCACTCTCGGCCAGGCGGCCCGTCACGTACTTGTGCAATACGCTGGCAATCAGCGTCTGATAGGGGATTCCTTCCGCGAGCGCCCGAGCCTGGATGTCGCGCAGATCGCCCGACGACAATCGAATGTTCACGCGCCGGTCCTTGGTCGCGGTCGCCCGCGCCGCTGCCTTGAGCCGAGCCAACTCGGCCTTCGTCGCCACGGAGACGAGCTTGCCCTTCTCGTAGTCGGCGAGAATGTCTCGTTCGTAGGCGTCAGTCTTCGACATTGGATCTCTTCCCGGTCAGGTAGTCTCGTGTCGCTTTTCGACTCGGAATGATGGTCTTGAGGAACAGGTGGCTTTCCTCTTCGACGCAGGGCACGAGGTATGCATAGTTGTCGGCGGCGACGACCAGCACGCGCTGCCGCGGATACCGCGACGGATTCGGATGGGCCAGAACGTCCAGCAAGCCTCCATTCTCGATGGCGACGACGATGCTCTCGAACGAAACGCCTCGGGTGGCGGTGAGGGTCTGGTTCTTCTCCGGGCTCCACCGAAACGGCTTCATCGGGGAATACTACGCGCCTGTGTGCCTTTTGTCATCAGATGAGTGCACAGTATGCCGGCGCCGGAGCGGACATCCGCTTAGGCGCTCCGGCGCAAGAGGGCTGTGGGCATCACGGAGGCGCGTCGGCCTGAAGGCCGACCCACAGCGATGCGCTTGTCGGCCTGAAGGCCGACCTACAACGTCCTGTGGGTCGGGCTTCAGCCCGACAGGATGCCGCATCCTCCCAGTGGGTCGGGCTTCAGCCCGACGGTTTTTGGCTTCAGTCCGACACGGATCGACCGCCTACCACGACGGCTCGCGATCCGGCGTGGCGCTGATCTTGTGGATGGTGAGATCGGCGCCATTGAATTCCTGTTCGGGTTCGAGGCGGAGGCCGACGGAAACTTTCAGCACACCGTAGACAATCGCGCCGCCCGCGAGCGCAACGGCGATGCCGAGGAGCGTGCCGGTAACCTGCGCGCCGAACGCGACGCCGCCCATGCCGCCCAATGCCTTCGATCCGAAGATGCCGGCGGCGATCCCGCCCCACGCGCCGCAGACGCCGTGCAGCGGCCACACGCCGAGGACATCGTCGATCCTCCAGCGGTTCTGCGTGACGGTGAACAGGTACACGAACAGCGCTCCGGCGACGACGCCGGTCGCGAGCGCGCCCAGCGGATGCATGACGTCGGAGCCCGCGCACACGGCGACGAGACCCGCGAGCGGTCCGTTGTGGACGAAGCCGGGGTCGTTGCGGCCGGCGACGAACGCCGCGAGCGTCCCGCCGGCCATCGCGAGCAGCGAGTTCGCGGCGACGAGACCGGA
>DAOMBL010000088.1:0-9876 GCA_035427325.1 Casimicrobiaceae bacterium | reverse complement strand
GACTGTCGACCAGCCGGCGCCGGTAGACGATGGTCGCTCCGCCGAAGCCGCGAAGGAGTTCGGTCACCCGCGCCGGCCGCCCCTCGCGCGCGGCGGCCTGCCGCTCCGCGCGGATCGCGCGCGCGTGGTCCAGGTATTCCTCGGCGATCGTGCGCTCCGCGGGCGACCAGCGGCGCTCGACCGCCTCGCGACCATGGGCGTCCGCGAGCGATTCGTAGCGCGACAGGAACTTCTCGACCTGCACCGGATAGTAGGCGAGCGATTCCGTCGCCGCGTCGATCGCGGTCAACCCGCCGCCGATCACCACGATCGGCAGGCGCACCTCGACGTTGGCGAGCGAGTCGGCCTTCGCCGCGCCGGTGAGCTGCAGCGCCATCAGGAAATCCGATGCCGTGCGCACGCCGTTCGCGAGCCCGTTGGGGAGATCGAGGACGGTGGGACGGCCTGCGCCGGCGGCGAGCGCGATGTGGTCGAAGCCCGTCGCGAAGGCGTCCTCGGCCGTGATCGTCCCGCCGAAGCGCACGCCGCCGTAGAGCGCGAACGAAGCGCGACGCTCGAGCAGAAGCCGGATCAGCTTGAGGAAATTCTTGTCCCAGCGGACGGTGATGCCGTACTCGGCGACGCCGCCGAAACCCGCCATCACGCGGGCGTCCAGCGGTTCGACGAGCGTTCCGACGTCGCTCACCGGCTCGAACGCGACGCGTTCGCCGGACGAGGTGACGCCGGAGAGCGACGGCGACAGCGGCTCGATCTTGAGACCGTCGATCGCGGCGACCGCGTGGCCGTCGTTCATCAGGTGGTGCGCCAGCGTGAATCCCGCCGGGCCCATCCCCACGACGAGCACCCGCCGGCCGGTGGACTCGCGCGGCACCGGGCGGCGCAGGTTGAGGGGGTTCCAGCGGGTGAGGAGCGAGTAGACCTCGAACCCGAAGGGGAGCGCGAGGACGTCCTTCAGCACGCGCGTCTCGCTCTGCGGAATGTCCACGGGCTCCTGCTTCTGGTAGATGCAGGCCTTCATGCAGTCGTTGCAGATGCGGTGCCCGGTCGCGGCCAGCATCGGATTGTCGACGCAGATGGTGGCGAGCGCGCCGATCGCGAAGCCGCCGGCCCTCAGCTTGTGGAACTCCGAGATGCGCTCCTCGAGCGGACAGCCGGCGAGCGTCACGTCGAACGGGCTCTTCCGGTACGGGACTGCGGGTGTCGATCCGTCGGCGGGCTTCTTCTCCGGGAGCCCGCGCGAGCAGGAATCCTTCCCCTGCTCGTGGCACCAGATGCAGTAGTTCGCCTGGTCGAGCCCTCCGACGAGGTCGGTACCCGGGTCGGTGAGGGCGAAGCCGTTGCGCTCGCGCCGATGCGGCGCGTCGAGTTCGCAGGCCGCAACGCCCGCATGCGTCACCGGCACGACCGGGACGAGCTTCATCGGATCGAGCTTGCGCGGCGCGCGGAACAGCACGCCGCCGCGATGGAGTGCCCGGCCTTCGGCCGAGTGCGCCGCCCATGCGGCGTAGCGCGTCGCGAGATCGAGCGCCCCCGCGTTCGCGGCCTCGTCCTTCTGCCAGGCGACGACGGCATTCGCGAACGCGAGTTCCTGCCATCGCCCGACGATCGGCGCGCCGATGCGCGCTTCGAGACCGGCGCGGAGCGCGGCACCGTCGAACGTCGCGGCAGCCTCCGCCTTGTGGGCGTTCATCGCCTTGCGCTGCACGAACTGGCGCTTGACCGCATACAGCGGCGCGAGTTCGTGCTGCGCCGCCTCGAGCGCCCGCACCTCGTCCTCGATCCCGAACAGCGAGGCGACGAAGTCCTCGACGTGCGGGCCGAGTTCGACCATCAGGTCGCCTTCCGCCTTCACGCCGAGCGCGTCGGGCGCGCGCCGCGCTTCGCGAAGCCGAACGCCCAGTGCGGCGTCGGCTGCGTCGAGGTGCGCGAGGAAGGCGAGGTCCACTCGCCGCGCGCCCGCCGTCGTGTAGAGATCGGCGAACGCGAGTCCGTGGGCGAGGTGCAGCGGCCGGGCGGTCGTGGAGGTCATCCGGGATCGTGTCGGAGGCGGAGTCCGATCATGTCATGCGCGGCACCGGCGGCGGGTGGGTCGCCGGTGCGACTCCGTCGGGTCTTGATGCGCGTCAATCGCCAACGGCCCCCGGTCCTGCCGACCGGTCGCGCGCGCGACGCGATCGTAAATCGGGCGATTCCTGCCACGTCCCGTCGCGCGGGAGGCCCGCCCCGGTCAGCGGACCGCGGCCATGCGCCGGAAGCCGTCGTCGAGGTCGGCGATCAGGTCGTCGGGGTCCTCGAGGCCGACGTGCACGCGCAGGCAGGGACCGCCCGCGTCGAGGCGCGAGACGCAGCGCAGCCGATCCGGATCGGTCGGAATGACGAGACTCTCGAATCCGCCCCAACTCCACCCCATCCTGAACAGGCGCATCCCGTCGAGCATGGCGGCGATCGCGTCGCGCCCCGGACCCGGCTGCAGGACGACCGCGAACAGTCCGGTCGCGCGCTCGAAGTCGGGCTTCCACAGTTCGTGACCGCGCGTCCCCAGCAGCGCCGAGTACAACACCTCGCGCACCTCCGCTCGGGCACGGAGCCACGTCGCGACCTTCGTGGCGCTCGCCTCGTGCCGATCCAGGCGCGCGGCGAGCGTGCGCAGCCCCCGCAGCCCGAGGAAGGCGTCGTCCGACGAGACCGCGACGCCCATGTCGGTCCACAGCCGGTGCATCGGGCCCGCGGTCGCATCGTTGCAGACGATCACGCCGAGGAGCAGGTCGGAGTGGCCGCCCAGGTACTTGGTTCCAGCGTGGACCGACACGTCGACGCCGTGGTCGAATGCGCGGAAGCCGAGCGGCGTCGCCCACGAGTTGTCGAGCACCACGAACGCGCCGTGCCGATGGGCGACCCCTGCGATCGCGGGGATGTCCTGGACCTCGAACGACAGCGAGCCGGGCGACTCGGTGAACACGACGCGCGTGTTCGGCGTCATCAGCGACTCGATCGCCGCTCCGGCGAGCGGATCGTAGTAGGCGACCTCGATGCCGTTGCGCATCAGGTGATTGGTCGCGAAGCGGCGCGTCGGCCCGTAGACCGAATCGGTGATGAGCACGCGGTCGCCCGACGACAGGAGCGCGAGGAGCGGAAGCGTCGTGGCGGCGAGTCCGCTCGGCACCGCGAAGCCGCGCGTACCGCCCTCGAGCGATGCCACCGCCGCCTGCAGGTCGGTGACCGTCGGCAGTCCGTGCAGTCCGTAGCCGATGCCCGGATGGCGTCCCTCGGCGGAGGCTTCGAGCACGTCGAGCGTCGGAAAGACGATCGTCGAGGCCCGGTAGACCGGCGTGTTGATCGCCCCCAGGTGCTTCGCCGGGTCGCGTCCGAGGTGAACGACCTCGGTCTCGGGCTTCAGCGGTCGAGGCGCGTCGCTCATCGGTGGGTCGCGCTCGCGCCCGCGGGCAGCGCGAGTCCGGCGCAGGCGAGGGCGACCTGCGCTTCGACCGGGAGGGCCACGTCGACCTCGATCGCGTCGCGCGGAGGTTCGGGCGTCGCGTACTGGCTCGCCAGGAGCGAAGCGGGCATGTACCGGTGCTTGCGCACGGCGAGGCGCCCCGCGATCGTGTCCGGATCGCCGGTGAGGTGCACGAAGCGGACGTCTCCGCCCGCGGCGAGGCGCTCGCGATACGCTTCCTTCAGGGCGGAACAGGCGAGCACCGCGCTGCCGCCGGCGGCCTCGATCCGTCGCAACTCATCGGCGATGCGGTCGAGCCAGGGCCAGCGGTCGCCGTCGTCGAGCGGAACGCCGGAGGCCATCTTCGCGACGTTCGCCTCCGGGTGGAAGTCGTCGGCGTCGAGGAACGGCCAGCCCAGGCGCGCGGCCAGCGCCGCTCCGACCGTGCTCTTCCCGCAACCGGTGACACCCATCACGACGACGATCATCGCTTCGGATCCGCGCCGGCGCCCCGCACCGCGTGGCCGCCGAACGCCTGCCGCATCATCGCGAGCATCCGGTTCGCATAGTCGCCGCGGCCCTGGCTCCCGAATCGGCTCATCAACGCCAGGGCGAGGACCGGAGCGGGCGTGCCCTGCTCGATCGCCTCCGCCACCGTCCATCGTCCTTCGCCCGAGTCCGCGACGTGCGGCGCGATCGCGTGGAGGTCCGCGTCGCGCGCGAGGAACCCGGCGGTGAGGTCGAGGAGCCAGGAGCGCACCACGCTGCCATGGCGCCAGGTCTCGGCGAGCCTCGCGAGATCGATGTCGAACTCGCGCTTGCCCTTC
This sequence comes from Casimicrobiaceae bacterium, assembly GCA_035427325.1. Lineage (GTDB taxonomy): Bacteria > Pseudomonadota > Gammaproteobacteria > Burkholderiales > Casimicrobiaceae > VBCG01. Next base: position 5,613 of record DAOMBL010000088.1, on the reverse strand, counting down.
AGCAGCGCAAAGCCCTCGGCATACGCCTGCATCATCCCGTACTCGATCCCGTTGTGGATCATCTTGGCGAAGTGCCCGGCCCCGGCCGGGCCGCAGTGCATCCATCCGGCGTCGGGCGCGGGCGCGAGCACGCGCACGAACGGCTCGATCGCCCGTGCGCCCTCCTCCGTGCCTCCGAACATCAGCGCGTAGCCGTTCTCGAGCCCCCACACGCCACCGGAGACGCCGCAGTCGACGAACTGCACTCCGCCGGGCGCGAGTTCCCGCGCGCGGCGTTGCGAATCCTTGTAGTTGGCGTTGCCGCCGTCGACGATCGTGTCGCCCGCCGCGAGGCGCGACGCGAGACCTGCGATGGTCGTCTCGGTCGCGGAACCCGCAGGCACCATCGTCCACACCACGCGCGGCGCCGGAAGGGCTTCGACCAGCGCGGCGAGCGACGACACGGCGGCGAGCACGCCGTCCGACGCCAGCGCGCTCGCGGCACCGGGTGTGGCGTCGTAGCCGACCACGCGGATGCCGCCGCGCGCCAGGCGACGGGCCATGTTCCCGCCCATGCGGCCCAAGCCGACCAATCCGATCGAGGGGGCCGTCATGCGGTTCGCGGGGTGCTCGTGGACGGGCGATCGCGGGCGCCGTTCATGGCCGGATTGTACCGGCAGGGCCCGCCGGCGGATCGTCGATGCGGGGCGACGCCACCACCGCCGCGCCGACGAGCAGCGCGCAGCCGGCGAGCATTGGCGCGGTCGGCTCTTCGCCGATCAGGAGCGCGGCGAGCGCGATGCCGTAGACCGGCTCGAGCGCGGCCACGACGCTCGCGGCGTGCGCCGTCACCCCTGCCAGGGCAGCGACGAAGAGCGTGTGGGCGAGCGCCGTGCAGCCGAGCCCCAGGATGACGAGCAGTCCGAGTTCCGGGGGCGTCGGCCAGCGGAGTGCGGACGGCCACAACAGGAGCACCGGCACGAGCGAGAGGGCCGCAAAGGCGTTCTGCCACAGCGCGATCGCGCGCGCCGGGAACGTGCGCGCGTAACGGCGGTTGCGAACGGTCAGCCACGCGAAGGTCGCGCCGGACAGCACGCCCCAGGCGAGTCCGCGGAATGCCTGGTCGCGAAGATCGAATCGCGGCACGGTCAGGGTGAGGCCGGTGACGACCAGCGCGGCCACGATCCAGTCGCGCTCTCCCGCCCGCCGCTCGCCGGTCGCTCGTTCGAGGGCCAGCGTGAAGAGCGGGAAGCTCGCGTAGCCGACGAGCCCCACCGCCACCCCGGCGACCTGCACGGCGGCGAAGAACGCGACCCAGTGCAGCGCGAGCACGAGGCCATTCGCCGCGAGACCGGACGACGGCCCGCGCAGGTCTCCCATCGCCAGTGCGAAGCCGAGGAGCGCGAGTGCGGCGACCGCGGTTCGCCCGAGCACGATCTCGACCGGGGGCAGCGCGAGCCAGGCGCCGAACAGCCCCGCCAGGCCGAAGAGCGCGACGGCGGCGTGCAACGCCAGCAGATGGCGGAGGGAGGGCATCGACGGTCGCGGCGTCCGATTCTGCCACGCGCGCCGCTTCCGGTGCCGTGTCCGCGTCGGCGCGCTGCGCTAGAATCCGGCGCTTCCGCCCCGACCCGTCGCTCCCAGGAGATGCCGATGCCCGTTGCACGCAATCCCAAGGCCGTGCTCGCCGACGTGATGAAGTCTCCCACGCCGGGCGTCAAGGTCGCCGTGTCCGACATCGACGGCATCCTGCGCGGCAAGGTGTTGCACAAGGACAAGTTCGCCTCCGCGCTCGACGGCGGCTTCGGCTTCTGCGACGTCGTCTACGGCTGGGACATGCACGACGCGTGCTACGACAACACCACGACGACGGGCTGGCACAAGGGCTATCCGGACGCGCTGGTGCGGCTCGACCTCGCCACGCACCGGAACGTCCCCTGGGACGGCGGGATCGACTTCTTCCTCGGCAACTTCGTGCGGATCGAGAACGGCCGCGAGGTCCCCTATCCGCTCGACGGACGGCAGGTGCTGAAGCGCGTGCTCGCGCGCGGCGAGCGCCTCGGCCTGAAGCCGATGTGTTCGCTCGAGTTCGAGTTCTTCAACTTCGCCGAGACGCCGCAGACCTGGGCGGCGAAGAAGGGCGTCGAGCCCGAACCGATCACCCCGGGCATGTTCGGCTATTCGCTGCTGCGCGCCGCGCACGCCCGCGACTACTTCAACGCGCTGTTCGGCGAACTCGCCGCCTTCGGCGTCCCGATCGAGGGCCTGCACACCGAGACCGGACCCGGGGTCTACGAGGCGGCGATCGCCTACTCGGACGCGCTGGAAGCGGGCGATCGCGCGGTGCTCTTCAAGTCGGGCGCGAAGGAGATCGGCGCCCGCTTCGGGATCATGCCGAGCTTCATGGCCAAGTGGAGCCAGGGCTATCCGGGCTGCTCGGGCCACGTCCACCAGAGCCTCTCCGACGGGTCGAAGAACGTCTTCCACGATCCGAAGGGCCGCGCCGGCATGAGCAAGCTCTTCGAGAGCTACCTCGCCGGGCAGGTCGACGCGCTGCTCGCGTTCGCCCCGATGTTCTGGCCGACGATCAACAGCTACAAGCGCCTGGTCGACGGCTTCTGGGCGCCGGTGAAGCCCACCTGGGGCATCGACAACCGCACGGTGAGCTTCCGCGTGATCCCGGGGAGCGCGAAGTCGACGCGCCTCGAGACGCGCTGCCCGGGCGCGGACGTGAATCCCTATCTCGCGCTCGCCGCGTGCATCGCCGCCGGACTCCACGGTGTCGAGAAGAAGATGAAGCTGTCGGTTCCGCCGATCGAGGGAACCAACAAGGGCGCCGAGCACATCCCGCGCGCACCGCGCTCGCTCGCGGAGACGACACGCATCTTCCGCGCGTCCGATCTCGCGCGCGACTGGTTCGGCGACGAGTTCGTCGATCACTTCGCGGCGACGCGCGAGTGGGAGCACCGGCAGTGGCAGGACGCGGTGACGGACTGGGAACTCAAGCGGTACTTCGAGATCGTCTGATGCCCCTGCTGCGGCACGCGGCCCGCCTGGCCGGCGCGTTCCTCGCCGCCGCAGCCTTCGTCGTCGCGCCCTCCGCCGAGGGCGCGACGCTGCGCATCGCGAGCGCCAACGACCCGCAGTCGTTCGATCCGCACGCGCTCGCCCTGCTCTACCAGTCGCGCGTCGTCTCGCAAGTCTACGAGTCGCTCGTCAACCGCGGCCGCGACTTCCGGCTGGAGCCCGCGCTCGCGCTCTCCTGGCAGGCGGTCGACGCGCGCACCTGGCGTTTCCGGCTGCGGCCGGGCGTGCGGTTCCACGACGGCAGCCCGTTCACCGCGGACGATGCCGTGTTCTCGATCCAGCGCGCGCTCGCGAAGAACTCGCAGCGCGCGTTCCAGCTCCGCGGCGTGACGGCCGTCCGCAAGGTCGACGACCACACGATCGACGTCGGGCTCGCGGCTCCGGACGTCGTGCTGCCCGAGAAGCTGATTTTCGTGGGCATGATGAGCCGGGCCTGGGCGGCGAAGCACGACGTGCTCCTGCCGCAGGACTACAACGCGAAGCAGGAAACCTACGCGGTTCGCCATGCGAACGGCACCGGGCCGTACAGGCTGCAGGCCTACGAATCCGACCACCGCGTCGTGCTGGTCGCGCATCGCGAATGGTGGGGCACGCGCGGGAACGTGGACGAGGCGGTCTTCCTCGTCATCGGCTCCGACGCGACGAGGCTCGCGGCGCTCGCGTCGGGCCAGGTCGATCTCGTGATCGATCCGCCGTTCCAGGACGTCGGCCGCCTGAAGAGGGATCCGCGGTTCCGGATCACCGAGACCGCCGACATCGGCACCCAGTACCTGGGATTCGACCAGGCGCGCGCGGAGCTGCCCGGCGCGGGCACGAACGGCCGCAACCCGTTCCAGGACCTGCGCGTCCGGCAGGCGGTCGCGCACGCGATCGACGCCGAGGCGATCGTCGCCAAGGTGCTCCGGGGCCAGGGCACGCCGACCGGTTCGTTCGTCTCGGCGCTCGTCGACGGCTACGACGCTTCGCTCGACCGGAGACTCGCCTACGACCCGGCCAGGGCGCGCGCGCTGCTGAAGGAAGCCGGCTGGGGCGAGGGCTTCAGCGTCGGGATGGACTGCGTGTCGATCACCTGGCGTGCCGCGGCGTGCCAGGCGATCGCCGGCATGCTCGCGCAGGTCGGCGTCAAGGTGAGCCTCGCGACCGCACCGGCCGCGCAGTTCTTCCCGAAACTCACGCAGGCGCAGTCGTCGCTGTTCGAGTTCGGCTGGACGCCGACGACCGACGCCTGGACGATGCTCAACTCGACCGTCCGGAGCTTCGATCCGTCGGGAACCGGCACCTTCAACGCCGGCCGGTACTCGAACCCGAAGCTCGACGCGGCGATCGACGCCATCCGCGTCGCTCCGACGCTCGACGCCCGCCGCGCGCTGGTGCGCGACGCGCTCGCCATCCTCCACGCCGACCTGCCGCTCGTCCCGCTCTACCGGCGCACGCTCGCCTGGGCGATGCGGCCGGGCGTCGAGGTCGCGATGTGGCCCAACGACATCCTCGAACTGCGCTTCGTGCGCGCCTCCTGATCCCATGACCATCGACAAGTTCTCGTTTCCGACCGCGATCTCGTTCGGCCCCGGCGCCGCGAAGCTCGTCGGCCCCCACCTGCGCGAGCAGGGCGTCGCGCGCCCGCTGGTGGTCACCGATCGCGCCCTCGCCGCGCTCCCGGTCGCGAAGGCGTTCGTGGAGACGCTGCGGCACGCGGGCCTCGACGCCGCCGTGTTCGAAGGCATCTGGGGCAATCCGACCGTCGCGCAGGCCAACGCGGGAGCGGCCGCGTTCCTGGCACACCGCGCCGACGCGGTCGTCGGGCTGGGCGGCGGCGCGGCGCTCGACGTCGCGAAGATCGTCGGGGCCGTGGCCCGGGGCGGCGGCAGCGCGCTCGAGTACGCCTGGGATCATCCGAAGGTCCGGCCGATCCCCGATGCCCTGCCCTGGTTCGTCGCCGTGCCGACGACCGCCGGAACCGGATCCGAGGTCGGCCGTTCCGCGGTCGTCTCCGAGGACGACACGCACGTCAAGCGCATCGTGTTCTCGCCGAGGATCCTCGCGAGGCAGGTGTTCGCCGACCCCGAACTCACCGTCGGCCTGCCGCCCGGCGTGACCGCCGCGACCGGGATGGACGCGCTCACCCACAACGTCGAATCCTATCTCTCGCCCGCCTACCATCCGCTGTGCGACGGCATCGCGCTCGAAGGCGCGAGGATCGCCGCGCGCGCCCTGCCGGCCGCCGTGCGCGAAGGGACGAACCTGCAGGCGCGCGGCGAGATGCTGATGGCCTCGATGATGGGCGCGATCGCGTTCCAGAAGGACCTGGGCGCGGTGCACTCGTGCGCGCACGCGCTGTCCACGGTCGCCGATCTCCACCACGGGCTCGCCAACGGCGTGATGATCGACCACGTGATGGGCTTCAACCTGCCCTCCGCGATCGCGAAGATGGCCGAACTCGCGCGCGTGTGCGGGGCCCCGGGCGGGGCTTCGGGCACCGAGGAGGCGCGCGCGGCCGCGTTCCTGCCGTGGCTGCGCAGCCTGAAGGCCGCGATCGGCATTCCCGCG
>DAOMBL010000087.1:0-9883 GCA_035427325.1 Casimicrobiaceae bacterium | reverse complement strand
TCCGCAACTTCGTTCCGCACCGGCGCCGGCGCGGATGGCGGTTCGAGCATCACCCGCAGGTCGGTCGCCTCGAACCTTCGCTCATGCCAGGGAAACGAGAGACCGGGAAATCCGGGCACGCCGCCGAAAATCAGGCTCAACAGCCCCGCGTGAAGCAGCAGCGAGGCCAGCAGCGACAGCGCCAGCCGCCGGTTCTCCGCCTCCACGGTGCGCCTCGGCGCCCGCTTCAGGCGGCGGGAGGTGGAAGCTGTCCTGGACCGCACGATGTCGCCGGTGTCACCCCGCTTCGATCCGTCACCCTACCCGTTTTCGAGCGCAGCGAGCCTGGTACCGGCCGACCCACGTGCGGTTCCCCCGCAACGCGTCGGCTCCGAAGCAGAAGCTCGACACCGAACGGGGCCCGTCACGTCGCCTGCGCCCGCGTGGCCCCGTCGGAATCCCGTCGCAGCGCATCGCGCTGACTCTCGGCCGCCCGACACGACGACGCGGCTACTGTCGCTCGATCTTCGCGCGTTCGATCACGCGGCGCCACTTCTCGATGTCGCCCGCCACGAGCGCGCGCATCTCGTCGGGCGTGCTCGGGCGTGCCGCGACACCCTGCGCGGCGAGCTTGTCCTTCACCACGGGCGAGACGAGCGCCTTGCGAATCGCCTCGTTGAGGCGCGCGACGACCGCCGGCGGCGTTTTCGCCGGCGCGGCGATCGCGTTCCACGACGATGCCGCGTAGCCGGGCACGCCGCTCTCCGCCACCGTCGGCACGTCGGGCAGCGACGGGTGCCGCCGGTCGGAGGTCACCGCGAGGATGCGCACCGCGCCGTCCTTCGCCTGCGGGATCACCGGCGCCAGCATCTCGAACGCGACCTCGACGTCGTTCGCGCGGCGCGCCGAGATCACCGCGGGGCTGCCCTTGTACGGGACGATGGTCGCGTCGAGGCCGGCCATCGACTTGAACATCTCGGCCGACAGGTTCTGCGTGCTGCCCACGTTGATCGTGCCGATGTTGAGCTTGCCGGGGTTCGCCTTCGCGTAGGCGACCAGGTCCTTCATCGACGCGAGCTTCGAGCCGCCGGCCGCGACCACCGCGACGTCGAAGAAGCCCAGCGTCGACACCGGCGCGAAGTCCGCGAGCGTGTCGTAGGGGAGGACCTTGAACAGCGAGGCCGAGACGGCGTTGCCGTTCGACATCAACAGGAGCGTGTATCCGTCGGGCGCCGCCTTCGCGACGGCGTCCGCCGCGACGATGCCGCCGGCGCTCGGCCGGTTGTCGACGACAACCGGCTGCCCGAGTTCGTCGGCGAGCGCCTGCGCGACGACGCGCGCGGTCACATCCGCGACGCCGCCCGGCGCGAAGCCGACGATCAGCTTGATCGGCCTCGCGGGCCATGCCTGCGCGAAGACGCTTCCGGCGGAGGCGAGCGCGATGGCGAGGATCGCGAAGAGGAGGCGGAGGGCGCGCGGCATCGACACTCCCGGGTCGGGCGAGCGCGCATCATAGCGTTCCCCTGGCGTCCGGGGTGCCCTGGGGCTTGTCATCGCGGCGGTGCCCGGGCGATGTCCCGTCGTGCGGCCGCTGGCGGGGGACGCGGGCTATCATCGCTGCCGGAGGACCGCCGGTTGTCGATCGAATCCGACTCCTTTGAGATGGCGCCCGAGTGGCGGGCGAGCGGGTGGCTCAACAGCGCCGCTCCGCTGAGTCTCGCGTCGCTGCGCGGCAGGGTCGTCGTGATGCACGCATTCCAGATGCTCTGTCCTGGCTGCGTGAGCCACGGGATTCCGCAGGCCGAGCGCGTGCACCGGATGTTCCCGAGGGACGACGTGGCGGTGGTGGGGATGCACACGGTGTTCGAGCACCACGAAGTCATGACGCCCGCGGCGCTCGAGGTGTTCCTGCACGAGTACCGCGTCACCCATCCGGTCGGCATCGACGTGCGCGACGGCACCGACCCGATCCCGGCGACGATGCGCGCCTACGCGATGCAGGGCACGCCGACGCTGGTGTTGATCGACCGGCAGGGCCGCCTGCGGCTGCAGGAGTTCGGGCGCGTCGACGATCTCGCGCTCGGCGCCGAGATCATGCGGCTCGTCGCCGGGTAGCCCGATGGCGCTCGCGGCATCGCGCCGCGCCCTGCGCGCGTCACGCCGCGAGCGTCACGAGCGCGGGATCGTTCGCGTGCTCGACGAGGATGCGACGCACCCACTCCTGCCACGCATCGGCGAAGGCGCGGCGCGCTTCGCGGTTCGCGCCCGTGTCGAGCGCCGCCTGCATCCGCTCGCGCAGGTCCGCGGGGCGCGCAACGACTTCGGGATGGAAGGCGGCCTGGATAGCCGCTCCGGTGTCGGTGCGGGAGAAGCGCAGATCGCCGTCGATCGAAGCACCATAGGCGAGGAGGTCGCGCCGCGCGTGGCGTCCGGCGATGCCCTTGAAGCCGCCGTCTCCCGCGGCGCCGGTGACGAGGCCCGCCACGCTGCCCACGACGCCCGCCACGCCCTCGTCGCGGGGCTTGCGCACCTCGACCCGGATCGCGCCGCGCTGCGGACGCTCGTCGCCGTGGAGCCTGCGGAGCGCGCGCGCGGTCATGAGCCAGGCGCCGGCGACCGTCGGGCACGAGTGACCGGCGAGGCGCACCGCGTCCGCATATCGGTATTCGATCGTGCCGTCGTCCGCCGCGCCGAGCAGTTCGGCGAGCGGGTCGTGCATCACGATCGGAGGAATGGCGTCGAAGAAGTCCGGGGCCGGCATGGGGAGCCTCGCGCGACGCAGCGCGCGGACGGAAGGATCGGGGAGATCATTGTGGCCCGGCCGTGACCGCCGGGCCACGACCTCGATCAAGCGCCGGTCCCTGTGGGCCGGCCTTCAGCCCAACGGGTCGCCGCAACCTCGCTGTGGGTCGGCCTTCAGGCCGACGGTTTGAGCTTCAGCCCAACGGATCGCCGCATCCTCGCTGTGGGTCGGCCTTCAGGCCGACGGTTTGAGCTTCAGCCCGACGGGTCGCCGCATCCTCGCTGTGGGTCGGGCTTCAGCCCGACGGTTTGAGCTTCGGCCCGGCAGGGTTCGTGCCGAAGCGCGACAACAGAGTCGGCCTGAAGGCCGACCCACAGGGCGTCGCTGTCAGGCCGAAGCCCGACCCGCGGACAGGCGCGCGCCTACCGTTTCCGGTCCCGCCACTCCAGCGCCGCATTCAGTCCCTGCTCGCGCCGGATGCGGTCGAACTCGGCGCGCTCGGCGCCGCCCGCGGCCTCGATGTAGATGTCGAGTTCGAGCGCGGAGGCGAGCGCCTCGCGCATGCCCATCGCGTCGTAGCTGCGGTTGATCGCGCGCTTGGACAGGCGCACCGCGCCCGGCGCGGCCGCGGCCATCGACCGCGCGATCGCCTTCGCGCGGTCGAACTCCTCGCCGTCCGGCACGACCTGGTTGACGATCCCGAGGGCGAGCGCGCGCTCGGCGGTGATGCGGTCGTCGCCGGTCAGCAGCAGCTCCTTGGCGGCTTTCGGTCCCGCGACCCAGGGCAGGAGCAGCGCCACGGCGCCCGAGCCGAACTTGACTTCGGGCGAGCCGAACTTCGCCGACTGGGCGGCGACAGTCACGTCGCAGGCGAGCGAGAGTTCGAACGCTCCTCCGATGCAGTAGCCGTGCACCGCGGCGATCGTCGGCTTCTCGCAATGCCAGAACGCCATGATGAAGTCGAAGTCGGCCTCGAGCACCTGCCGCCACTCGGCGAGGCCCCTCTGCCCGGCGGTGGCCGCGCTCGCCTTGAGGTCGAAGCCGGCCGAGAACGCGCGGCCCGCGCCGCGGACCACGATCGCGGACACCGCGTCGTTCGCGGAGAGTTCGGCGAGCGCCTGCCCCGTCTCGCGCACGAGCACGCCGTCGAACGCGTTCAGCACCTTCGGCCGGTTGAACGTGAGGACGCCGATGCGCTCGGCGACCTCCACCTCGATCGTGCTGTAGCCCATGATTCGCGACTCCCGAGTGTCGATGTCAGGACAGGCCGGCGCGATCGAGCGCGCGCCACAGCGCGATCGCGGAAGCGACGCCCGCCGCCTTCAGCGGGTGGAACGGAATCGGCCGCACCGGCGTGGCCGGAAGCACGGCGTCGTAGTCCGGGTCGAGCGCGAGCTTCGCGAGTTCGCCGCCCATCGCGGTCTGCCACGCGACGCCGCGGCCCTGGCAGCCGATCGCCGCGAACAGGCCCGGCCGCGGACGGTGCAGGCGGGGCAGGTAATCGACGTGCACGGCGACACGGCCGCCCCAGCGGTGGGTGATCGGCACGTTCGCGAGCGCGGGGAAGTACCGCCGGATATGCGCGGCGAGATGATCCCAGTCTGCCGCGCCGCGCGTGTCGCGGTAGGGCCCCCGTCCGCCCATCAGCAGCCTGCCGTCGTCGTCGAGACGCCAGTAGCGGATCACGCGCCGCGTGTCGGCGAGCGTTTCGCCGTTCGGCAGGAGCGTCCTCCTCAGCGCCGCCGGAATCGGCGCGGTCGCGACCTGCAGCGAGTTGAGCGAGACGATCGACCGCGCGAGCCCGGGCACTAGGCCATCGGAGTAGGCGTTGGTGGCGACGAGCACGGTGTCCGCGACCACGCGCGCGCCGGCGGCCGTGCTCGCGCGCCAGACGTGGCCGTCCTGCGCGAGCGAGACCACGCGCGCATCGCGGTTCACGTTCGCTCCGGCCCCGATCGCGACGCGCGCGAGTTCGCGCGCGTAGGAGAGCGGCTGCAGCGCGCCCGCCCGGTAATCGGCGAACCCGCCGCGGTAGAGGTCGGTGCCGGCGATCGCGGCGGTGCGCGCGCGATCGAGGTACTCGACTCGTGCTCCGCGCGCCTGCCAGTCGTCGACGCGCCGTCGCGCGCGCTCGGCCGCCTTCTCCGAGTGGATGCCCTGGATCCACGGTGCGCGCCGCGCGCCGCAACGCAGCCCGTGGCGAGCGATCAGGTCGAAGACGACGTCGGCCGTGGCGCCCGCGAATCGCCAGAAGCGTTCGCCGCGTTCCGGACCGAACATCGCCTCGAGTTCGGAGGGATCGTACTTGAGGCCGGGGATGACCTGCCCGCCGTTGCGTCCCGACGCGCCGAAGCCCGGTTCGTGGCCGTCGAGCACCACGGTGTCTGCTCCGCGCTCGGCCAGGTGCAGTGCCGCCGAGAGGCCGAGGTAGCCGGCGCCGACCACGAGCACCTGCGCGCGGCGCTCGCCTTCGAGCGCAGGCACCGCGGGCGCGGCGACCGCGCTCTCCTCCCAGACGTTCGCCTCGCGCGCGCCGGAGAGGGACGCCATCGTTCCGGACTCAGTAGCTCGGTGGCGTGATGGCCCAGATCACTTCCGCTTCCTCGGCGTCGGGGTTGCGGTAGCGATGCTCGAGCGTGCTCGGGAAGCCGAAGCTGTCGCCGGCTTCGAGCACGAACACCTTGCCGTCGACCCACAACTCGAGCTTGCCGCGGATCACGACGCCGGCCTCCTCGCCGCTGTGCGTGTACGGCGCCACGCCGGAGGACGCGCCGGGCGGGAAGCGACTCGACAGGAGTTCGAGCTGGCCTTCGAGCGAGGGGCTCAGCAGCTCGTCGACGATCCCCGCCGAGAAGTCGAGCCTGCGGCGGCGATGACGGCGAACCACGTAGTCGCGCTCGCCGGGCGGAATTTCACCTGCATCGAAGAACCAGCTGATCGTCACGCCGAGCGCGCGGCTGATCGCGTGCAGCGCGTTGATCGACGGCGTCGCGAGGTCGCGCTCGAGGAGACTCAGGTAGCCGACCGAGAGGCCGGTCTTGCCGGCCAGCACCGCCAGCGTGTAGCCCTTCGCCTTGCGCAGGCCGCGGATCTCGCGGCCGAGGTGGCGTACCGGGTCGGCGGCCGGCGCGGGCTGGTGCGCGGGCTTCGCGCGGGGTCGTGCGGGCTTCGCGCGCGGGCGTGGCGCATGGTGCGGCGCGGCAACGGTCGACATTTGGCCTTGTTAAAAAATATGCCGAGAATTTATATTGACGAAAAATCGGCCCCAGTATAGTTTGCGCTGGCGTCGACGTGCAACCGGGGGATTCCAGTGTCCGACCGCTACGACGCCATCATCCTCGGTGGCGGCCACAACGGACTCGTGTGCGGCAGCTACCTCGCGCGCGCGGGACTGCGCACCGTCGTGCTCGAGCGCCGCCACGTGATCGGCGGGGCCGCGGTCACCGAGGAGATCGTCCCCGGCTTCAGGTTCAGCGTGTTCAGCTACCTGATGAGCCTGCTGCACCCGAAGGTGATCGCCGACTTCGATCTCCGCAGCCACGGCTTCGAGGTGCTGCCCGCCACCGACATGTTCGGTCCGCTCGGGGGCGGCAACCACATCGTGTTCAGCGACTCGGTCGAGAAGACGCAGAAGAACTTCGCGCGCTTCTCGGCGAAGGACGCCGCGGTCTACCCCGAGTTCGACCGCTACCTGATGGAATCGGTGGTGATCCTGCGCAAGGTCCTGCTGGACACGCCGCCCGATCCCTCGTGCCGCGACTGGAAGGCGTTCAGGCAGACGGCGTCGTTCCTGTGGAAGTACCGCCGCGTGCGCGGCAAGCTCTTCCGGCTCATCGATCTGTTCACGATGAGCGCCGACGACTACCTGTCGGAGTGGTTCGAGAGCCCCTACGTCAAGGCGGTGCTCGCCTACTACTGCGGCATCGGCACCTTCGTCGGGCCGAGGAGCCCGGGGTCGGCCTATGTCGTCTCGCACCACCTGATGGGCGAGCACGCGGGCGCGGGCGGCTGGGGCTTCATCCGCGGCGGCATGGGCACGATCTCCCAGGCGATCGCCTCCTACGGCCGGTCGAAGGGCCTCGAGATCCGCACCAACGCGGAGGTCATCGGCATCGACAGCGCCGATGGCAAGGTGACGGGCGTGACCCTCGCCGACGGCAGCCGGCTGCATGCGCCGATCGTCGCGAGCAACGTCTCGGCGAAGCTCACGTTCCTCGAGTTCCTGCCGCGCGCCGCGCTCCCCGCGGAGTTCGTCCGCGACATCGAGAGCTACCGCACCTACTCGACCGCGTTCAAGCTCAACATCGCCTGCGAGCGGCTGCCGTCGTTCTCGTCGTTCGATCCCGCGGCCTGCGGCTTCGCCTACCCGACCTACACGCACATCGGCCCGACGATCGACTACCTGGAGCAGGCCTATCAGGACGCGCGCGCGGGCGACTGGTCGCGCGATCCGTTCGTCACCGTGGTCACGCCGAGCTACGTCGACGACACGGTGAGCCCGCCGGGCAAGCACGTCGTCCACCTGTTCGGCGGACACGCGCCCTACACGCTCGCGCAGGGCGACTGGCCCTCGCGCAAGGAGGCGTTCGCGAAGAACGTGCTGCGCATCGTCGACGAACACGCGCCGGGATTCTCAGACGGCATCATCGGGATGCAGGTGCTGACCCCGCCCGACATCGAGGCGATCATCGGCTCGCCGCACGGCCACATCTTCCACGGCGAACTGCAGGTCGACCAGTTGTTCTTCGCGCGACCGGCGCCCCACTACGCCGATTACCGCAGCCCGATCCGCGGGCTCTACCAGTGCGGCTCGTCGGCGCATCCGGGTGGCGGCGTCGGCGGCGTGCCCGGCCACAACGCCGCGCGCGAGATCCTGAAGGACCGCGGGCGATGACCATGACCGGACGCAGGCTCGGGACCGTCGCGCTGCTCGTGCCTGCGACGCTCATCGCGCTGCTCGCGTTCGTCGTACCGCTCGCCCGCCTCGTCGGCATCAGCGTCTCGGCGAAGGCGGGCCCGTTCGACGCCTACCTGCACGTCCTCGGCGACGCCGTCTACCGGCACGTGTTCGCCAACACGCTGGTGATCGCGTTCGCCGTCACGCTGATCGCGCTCCTGATCGCATTCCCGGTCGCCTTCGCGCTCACCCGTCTCTCGGGCGCCGCCCGCACGCTCGTGTTCGCATGCGTGCTGCTGCCGCTGTGGATCAGCGTCCTGGTGCGCACCTTCTCGTGGATGCTCGTGCTCGAGCGCAACGGCCCGGTCAACCGGCTGCTGGTGGGAAGCGGGCTCGTCGACCAGCCGCTCTCGCTCCTGTTCAACCACACCGGCGTGCTGATCGGCATGGTGCACGTGCTGCTGCCCTACTCGGTGCTGCCGATCTACGCCTCGCTCGTCCGCGTCGACCCGAGCCTCCTGCGGGCGAGCGAAGGGCTCGGCGCGTCGGCCGCCACGACGTTCCTGCGCGTGCTGCTGCCGCTCGCGGCACGCGGCGTGGCGACCGCGGCGACCTTCACGTTCCTGCTCTCGCTCGGCTTCTTCATCACCCCGGCGCTGCTCGGCGGGGCGTCGAGCATCACGCTGTCGATGCTGATCGACAGCTTCGTCAGCGACCGCCTCGACTGGCCGCTCGCCTCCGCGGCGTCGGTGGTGCTGCTCGCCGCCGCACTCGTCATCGTCGCGGTGGCGAGCCGGTTCATCCGTGTGAGCGCCCTCGCCCGGGTCCACCGATGAGCGGCCGGATCGCGCTCTACGGATTCGTGGCGCTGGTGGTGGCGTTCATCGTCCTGCCGATCATCGCCATCGTCCCGGCGGCGTTCAGCGCGCAGAGCTTCATCCGGCTGCCGCCGGAGGCGTGGTCGCTGCGCTGGTGGGACGCGTTCTTCCGCGACGCCTCGTGGCGCGTGACGCTCGTCACGAGCCTCGAGGTCGCTGCGATGACGACCCTCGTCTCGGTGGTGTTCGGCACGGCGGCTGCGATGGGCATCGCGCGCTTGAGCGCGCGCGGCCAGGCGCTCCTGACCGGACTCTTCCTCGGACCCGTGGTCACGCCGGCGATCGTGCTGGCGGTCGCGCTCTACAGCATGGCGCGCGCCACCGGCCTCGTGTCGACGCTCACCGCGCTCGTCATCGCGCACACGATGCTCGCGCTGCCCTTCGTGGTGCTGAACGTCGGCGTGTCGCTTGCCTCCCTCGACCGCCGGCTGCCGATGGCCGCCGAGGGCCTGGGCGCGGGCGACTTCCACGTGTTCCGCACCGTGACGCTGCCGCTCATCCTTCCCGGCGTCGTGGGTGGGGCCGTCTTCGCGTTCGTCACTTCCTTCGACGAGGTGGTTCTGTCGATCTTCCTCGCCGGACCGACCGTCAAGACGCTTCCGGTTCGCATCTGGGAGGAGATCCGCGTCGAGTACACGCCGGTGGTGGCGGTCGGCGCGACCGTGATGCTCGCGCTGGCGCTCGTCGCAGCCGCCACGAGCCGTCTCGTCGGTCGCCGGGGTCGCGCATGAGCGACGTGCGCTTCGCGGACATCAGCAAGGCGTTCGGCGAGGTGCAGGCGCTCCACCCGACCGACCTCGAGATCCGGACCGGAGAGTTCCTGACGCTGCTCGGGCCTTCGGGTTCGGGCAAGACGACGCTCCTCAACATCTGCGCGGGCTACCTCGCGCCGAGCGGCGGGCGGCTCCTCGTCGGTGGGCGCGACATCACCGGATTGCCGCCACGCCTGCGCAACATGGGCATGGTGTTCCAGAACTACGCGCTGTTCCCGCACATGACGGTCGCCGAGAACGTCGCCTACGGCCTCGCCGTGCGTCGCCTGCCGAAGGCCGAGATCGCGCGGCGCGTCGACGAGGCGCTGCACATGACCCGGCTCGAAGGCTTCGGCGGTCGCGCGATCCGCGAGCTGTCCGGCGGCCAGCAGCAGCGCGTGGCGCTCGCCCGCGCGATCGTGATCCAGCCGGACATCCTGCTGATGGACGAGCCGCTCGGTGCCCTCGACCGACAGCTCCGTAAGGAGGTGCAGCTCGAGATCCGCCGCATGCACGCCGCGAAGCCGCGCACGACGATCTACGTGACGCACGACCAGGAGGAGGCGCTCGTGATGTCCGACCGGATCGCGGTGATGCGCGCAGGCCAGATCGTGCAGGTCGGCACGAGCGTCGA
>DAOMBL010000086.1:0-9896 GCA_035427325.1 Casimicrobiaceae bacterium | reverse complement strand
AGGTGGAGGAATTTGGGGTGGCCACCGGTGGAGGAGTTTGGGTGGCCGCCCGGGCTCGCCGCGCAGCGACTCGGCGATCGGCGCCGGATCGGGGACGAAGCCCAGCGATTCGGCGGTCCGTCGTGACGCGAGATTGCGTTCGTCGGATTGGGCGACGATCTCCCGGGCGCCCTGCGAGACGAGCCACGCGACGACTGCCGCGGCGGCCTCGCGCGCGTAACCGCTTCGACGCTGCACGGGGAAGGTGACCCACGCGATCGACGCGCGCGTCCCGGCGAGCGTCGCCTGGTGCCAGCCGACGAACGCGCGGTCCTCGCGACGCTGCGCGAGCCAGTTGAGCCACCGTTCGTCCTCGCGGCCGCTGCCGCGGGCGAGGCGCTCGAACTCGGCGCGCAGCGCGTCGCGGGTCGCGGGCGGTTCGCCGGCCATGTAGCGGTACAGTTCGGCGTCGGCGAAGTGCGCGAAGACCGGCCCCGCGTGCTCGCCCGACAGCGGAACGAGGGCCAGTCGGTCGGTGGACAACGCCGGCGTGGCGCTCATTCGAGTTCCATTTCGTCGATCCAGGCGACCTCGCAATTGCGGTCGCCCAGCGCGGTCGAACTGGCGTAGACGCCTCCCGAGGGCGCGGTCGCGCGCACCAGCGTCGCCTTGAACCGGATCACCTGTCCCGGACGGATGCCCGCGAGCGTCTCCCTGATCCCGCGGTCGCCGGGAATCGTGTGGACGTGGGTGAAGTCGGTGAACATCGCATCGAGTTCGCGCCACGGCCGCTTCGAGAGATCGCTGCCCGAACGCAACTCGGGCACGACGAAGCGGGCCGAGAACGACTTGTACTGCGGGAACTTGAGCTGGTCGACGACGCGCGGGTCCGAGAGCGCCTTCCAGCCGAGCGCGAGGTCGGTGGGCGCAAGCGCGGCGAACTCGCCCAGGTCGTAGTTGCGCCTTGCGAGCACCATCGCACGGCCTTCGAACTGGCCGAGCGACGCGTACCGGAAACCGCTGTCGTCGACCCAGGGTGCGCGCGTCTCCCCCAGCGTGATCGTCGGCCCGGCGTCGACCGAGATGCCCGGCGGATGGGCCACCGGCCGCTCGTGCCAGAACCAGTTCCAGCCGCCCCAGAGCGACAGGACGGTCAGTGCCACCAGCAGCCAGTGCATCGGTCCGCGCGCGCTCCCGGTCGTTCAATCCCGGAAGTTCTGGAACTGGAGCGGGAAGTCGGTGATCGACTTCCGCACGAGGGCGATCGCCGATTGCAGGTCGTCCTTCTTCCCGCCCGAGACGCGCACCGCGTCGCCCTGGATCGACGCCTGGACCTTGAGCTTGCTGTCCTTGATCAGGCGCTGGAGCTTCTTCGCGAGTTCCTGTTCGACGCCGGTCCGCACGGTCACGACCTGCTTCACCTTGTTGCCCGAGACCTTCTCGGGATCGTTCGACTTGAGCGAGCGCGTGTCGACGCCGCGCTTCGCGAGCTTGCCGACGAGGATGTCGGTGACCTGCTTCAGCTTGAACTCGTCGTCGGCGTAGAGCGTCAGCACCTTGTCGGCGAGTTCGACGCGGGCATCCGAACCCTTGAAGTCGAACCGGTTCGTGACCTCCTTGTTGGCCTGGTCCACCGCATTGCGGACCTCGACCGCGTTGACTTCCGAGACGATGTCGAAACTGGGCATGGCGCTCTCCGGGACGAGGGGGAACGCTAGCATGCGGTCGTCGATACCGGCAAACGGGTCCCATGCCGGGATCGCCCGTCGGTCGCGCGTCGGGATCTCCTGCCCCATGCGCCCTGCGGGTGTCTCGCGCGCGCCACGCCCGGACCAGGCTCCGAAGACAAAGCCGACGCCCCGCTTGCCGTGGCCCGCGCCCGTTTGGCACGCTGTATGCATTGCCATCCAGGCCAGGAGGTCCGACGCATGGACACCGTGATCCCGATCGCCGACCTGCAGCCCATCTACTCGGTCGCCGAGGTCGAGCGCGCGGCCGAGGACGGCGCGGCGAAGCGCAACGAGGGCCTGAAGAGCTGGTACGAGCGGATGCGCGAACTCGGCGGCTCCCGCTACATCATCAAGCCGTCGACGACGGCCGCCGTCGACGAACTCGCGGAAGGCTCGCCCAACTTCACGGCGGTGATCGACGACTTGCGCAAGTCGCTCGCGCTCGCCATCGCCGGACACGAGGCCGTCCAGTTCCTGCCGCTCCTGCTCCTGGGCGAGCCGGGGCTGGGCAAAACCCACTTCGCGAAGCGGCTCGCGCACGCGCTCGGCACCGGCTACGAATTCGTGTCGATGAACTCGCTGACGGCAGGCTGGGTGCTGACCGGTGCGTCGTCGCAGTGGAACCACGCGCGCCCGGGCCGCGTCGCGCAGACGCTGGTCGAGGGCGAGTACGCGAACCCGGTGATCGTGCTCGACGAGATCGACAAGGCCGGCGGCGACGCCCGCTACGATCCGATGGGCGCCCTCTACGCGCTTCTCGAGCGCGACACCGCGGCGCACTTCAAGGACGAGTTCGTCGACGTCGACATGGACGCCTCGCACATCCTCTGGGTGGCGACCGCGAACGACGAGAGCGCGATTCCCGAGCCGATCCTCAACCGGATGAACGTCTACGCGATCGAGCGGCCGGACGCCGAAGGGTCGCGGCGCATCGCGCTCTCCGTCTACCGCGAGATCCTCGACCAGCACCGCTGGCGGTTTCCACCCGAACCGTCGGAGACCGTCCTCGATCGCCTGTCCTCGATCCCGCCGCGCGACATGAAGAAGCTGCTGCTCGACGCCTTCGGCACCGCCCAGCTCGCCGGCCGCGATCACCTGGTGCCCGAGGACATCGACGCGCGCAAGCTCTGCGGGCGGCGTACGCGACTGGGCTTCTGAGCGCCGCGCCGGGTCAGGCGCGGGCGTAGCGCTCGACGAGGGCGCGTTCGACTTCGCGCGCCGGCGCCGACCAGTCCCGCATCCTCGACTGGCGGAAGATCCGCATCGTCGGGTACCACGGCGTGGCCTCCGCCGAAGGACGGAAGCGCCAGTCCGCGTTGGCGCGATCGACGAGCCACACGGGCCGTCCGAGCGCGCCGGCCAGGTGCGCGACCGCCGTATCCGCGCTCACGATCAGGTCCATGCGCTCGAGGAGCGCCGCGGTCGCGTCGAAGTCCGGGAGTTCGTGCCCGTGCGCGACGAGTCGCGCGGGATCGAGGCCGTGGCGGACCGGATCGCCCGCGTCGCCCGGCTGGATCGAATGCCACTCGACCCGGGCCGTCGCCTCGATCCAGCGCGCGACCAGCGCCGGCGGAATGGACTTGAGGCGCGGCACATAGGGAACTTCGTCGCGCGCGGCGACCGACCAGGCGACCCCCACGCGTGGCCGGGCACCGGATGCATCGAGGCGAGCGAACGCGCGCCGGCTCGCGTCGCCCGGCCGGACATACGGAACGCGCCACGACTCGAAAGGCGGCAGCGCGCCCGCGAAATGCGCGAGCGACGTGAGCGATGCGACGGCCGCCGGCGCCTCGCCGTCCAGCGCGCGCTCATCGACGACGACGCGATCGACGGCGGCGAAAGCTTCGAAGGTACGTGCGAGGCGCGTTCCGTAGCCATCGAGCAGCACGACGATCCGGCCGGCACGCGCGCGGACCGCATCGAGGAAGCGCGCCTGCATCAGCATGTCGCCGTAGCCCTGGTCGGCGTGCAGCACGAGGGTCCCGGCGACGGGATCGCCGGTCCACGCCGGCACGGCCGCCAGGCGCGTCGAGGACGCATGGCGGCCGAATCGCCGATGCTCGAGCGCCGAGAAACCTTCGGTCCAGCGGCCGGTCGAGAGCAGCGCCGCGCCGATCCCCGCCCACGCCCTCGGGTTCCCGGGGACGAGGGCCTCCATCCGCCGGAACGCGTCGAGCGCCTCGTCGTGGCGCCATGCCCACTCGCAGACCTGTCCGAGCACCTGCCACGCGCGCGGGCTGCGGGGATCGGCCGCCACGGCGGCGCGCGCGAGTTCGAGGGCGGGCTCGAGGTCGCCACGCTGGCCCATCGCCATCGCGCGACCCGCGATCGATCGGGCGTCGTGCGGCGCGAGCCGCTCCGCATCGCGCCAGAGCGCCTCGGATCGATCGAGTTCATCGAGCAGCGTACGCTCCTCCGCCTCGTTGACGACGGGCTTCAGCCAGTTCGGCGCGAGTTCGCGCGCCCGCGCGAACGCGTCGGCCGCCTGCGGGTGGCGCAGCGTGTTCGCGCAGACGACACCGTAGCCGTTGTGCAGCCTCGGATCGTGCGGAGCGCAGCGCAGGGCGAAGGCGAACACGCCGTCCGCGAGGTCGGCGCGGCGCCCCGACATCATCGCGTTGCCGATGGCGAGCAGCGCATCGGCTTCGGCGGCCGCGGGCAGCGTCGGGGCGAGTCCCCGCGCGAGTGCGCTCGCGAACTGCAAGGCTGCGCTCCCGGCACGGTCCGGGTGCCGTTGCAGCGTCGATGCGACCGCGCGCCAGAGCGCCGCATCCGGCGCGGGTCGGATCACGCTCCTCGCCCCCGGAGGCGAACGACCATGCATCGGCTAGAATGCGACCCTTCCGGTTCGACCCTGCACGCTGCCATGTCGCGCATCCTTCCCTCGCTTCCCGCCGGCCAGAAAGTGGGCATCGCCTTCTCCGGCGGGCTCGACACGAGCGCCGCGCTGCACTGGATGCGAGCGCGCGGTGCGATCCCCTACGCGTACACGGCGAACCTGGGCCAGCCGGACGAGCCCGACTACGATGACATCCCGCGGCGCGCGATGCAATACGGTGCGGAGGCCGCGCGCCTGGTCGACTGCCGTGCAGCGCTGGTCGCGGAAGGCATCGCGGCGATCCAGGCCGGCGCCTTCCACATTTCCACCGCCGGCGCGACGTACTTCAATACGACGCCGCTCGGCCGCGCCGTCACCGGCACGATGCTCGTGGTCGCGATGCGCGAGGACGACGTGCACATCTGGGGCGACGGCAGCACCTACAAGGGCAACGACATCGAGCGCTTCTACCGCTACGGGCTCCTCGCGAACCCGGGCCTGCGCATCTACAAGCCCTGGCTCGATGCGCGCTTCATCGAGGAACTGGGCGGACGCAAGGAGATGTCCGAGTACCTGAACCGCGCGGGCTTCGCCTACAAGATGAGCGTGGAGAAGGCGTATTCGACCGACTCCAACCTGCTCGGCGCGACGCACGAGGCGAAGGACCTCGAATTCCTGGACAAGGGCATCCGGATCGTGCAGCCGATCATGGGCGTCGCGTTCTGGCGCGACGACGTCGCGGTGAAGGCCGAGACCGTCAGCGTGAGGTTCGACGAGGGCCGGCCGGTCGCGCTCAACGGGCGGACGTTCGCCGACGAGGTCGCGCTGCTGCTCGAGGCCAACGCGATCGGCGGCCGCCACGGCCTCGGCATGTGCGACCAGATCGAGAACCGGATCATCGAGGCGAAGAGCCGCGGCATCTACGAGGCGCCGGGCATGGCGCTCCTCTACATCGCCTACGAGCGGCTCGTCACCGGCATCCACAACGAGGACACGATCGAGCAGTACCGCGACCACGGTCGGCGGCTCGGCCGCCTGCTCTACCAGGGACGCTGGTTCGATTCGCAGGCGATGATGCTGCGCGAGACCGCGCAGCGCTGGGTGGCGCGCGCGGTGACCGGCGAGGTGACGCTCGAACTGCGCCGCGGCAACGACTACTCGATCCTCGACACCGAGAGCCCCAACCTCACCTACAAGCCCGAGCGGCTGACGATGGAAAAGGGCGACGAAGTGTTCTTTACGCCGGCGGACCGGATCGGCCAGCTCACGATGCGCAACCTCGACATCGAGGACACGCGCGAAAAGCTCATCACCTACGCGAAGACCGGGCTGATCGCACCGACCGGCTCCTCGCCCCTCCCGCGCCTGTCGGACGCCGGCCGGAAGTCGTAGCGCCGCGATCCGAGGCGCCGGCCGGTGCCCGGCGCCCGAGACGGATCCGGGTGCGTTCAGTCGACCTTGATGCCGAGCTTCCTCACCACCGGTGTCCAGCGCTCGGTCTCGCCGTGGATCAGCGCGGCGAAATCGGCCGGCGTGCCGCCGACGAGGTCGAAGCCGAAGGCGTTCATCTTCTTCACGATCTCGGGATCCTTCAGGATCGCGCCGACCTCGGCGTTGATCTTCTGCACCACCGCGGGCGGGGTCGCGGCCGGCACGACCAGTCCGTTCCACGCGAGCGCCTCGAACCCGGGGTAGGTCTCCGCGATCGCCGGCAGGTCGGGCAGCAGCGGGAAGCGCTTCGGCGTCGTCACCGCGATCGCGCGGAGCTTGCCCGCCTTCACCTGCGCCTGCAGCGGCTGCATCACCGCGAAGATCATCTGCGTCTCGCCCGGCACGGTCGCGAGAACGGCGGGCGGCGCGCCGTTAAACGGGACGTGCACCGCGTCGAATCCGGCCATGGATTTCAGCAATTCGGCATTGAGGTGCGACGAACTCCCGTTCCCGACCGAGGCGAAGTTGAGCTTGCCCGGATTGGCCTTGGCCCAGGCGACCAGCTCCGGCACCGACGTCACCGGCAGCGCGGCGTTGACCGCCAGCACGTTCGGCTGGCTCGACGTGATGATGACCGGCGCGAGGTCCTTGCGGACGTCGTAGGGCACCTTGGTGATCAGCGGACCGGTCGCGAGCGGCCCGTTGAATCCGAGCAGCATCACGCTGCCGTCCGCCGGGCCGCGCGCGACCTCGCCGGTCGCCACCGTGCCCCCTGCCGCGGGCTTGTTCTCGACGACGACCGGCTGGCCGAACTTGTCCTTGAGCTTGTCGCCGATCGCGCGCGCGAGCACGTCGAGCGAACTCCCGGCCGGCGCCGGCACGAGGATGTGGACCGGCTTGTCGGGCCAGGACTGGGCGGTTGCGCCGGGCGCGGCGAGCGCGGCGGCGATGGCGAACGCGGCGAGGATGCGTTGGGGCATGGCGTCGGTACTCCTCGAAGGGGCGGAAGCCCTCAGGCGGGACGGTGACAGACGGCTTCGACGTTGTGCCCGTCGGGATCGAGCACGAACGCGCCGTAGTAGTCGGGGTGGTAGTGCGGCCGCAGCCCCGGCGGACCGTTCTCGGTGCCACCGGCCTCGATCGCCGCGCGGTGGAACGCGTCGACCTCGAGGCGGGTGAGCGCAGCGAACGCGACGTGCGTGCGCGGCGACGAAGGCGAGGGGATGCCTTCCGTGATCCAGAACCGGGGCCGCTCGCTGCCGAGCCCGGCGTAGCCCTCGCCGCGCACGAGCACGGTCACGCCGAGCGGCGCGAGTGCCGCGGCGTAGAACGCCTGCGAGCGCGCGAGGTTCGACACGGTGAGTCCGACGTGATCGAGCATGGGGCCTCCGGATCAGTCGACGCGCCCGCACACGAGGTACTCGAGCAGCGCCTTCTGCGCGTGCAGCCGGTTCTCGGCCTCGTCCCACACGACGCTCTGCGGTCCGTCGATCACCTCGGCGGCGACCTCCTCGCCGCGGTGCGCGGGCAGGCAGTGCATGAAGAGCGCGTCCGGCTTCGCCGCGCGCATCATGCCGGCGTCGACCTGCCAGTCGGCGAACGCGCGCCGGCGAGCGTCGTTCTCCGCCTCGAACCCCATGCTCGTCCACACGTCGGTGGTGACGAGGTCCGCGCCGCGGCACGCGTCGCGCGGGTCGGCGAACGACTCGCAGCGCAGGGCGAACGGCGCCGGCAGGTCCGAACGCTTCACCTCGTAACCGACCGGCGAACTCACGTGCACGCGGAAATCGAGCGCGGCGGCGGCCTGCAGCCAGCTCGTGAGCATGTTGTTCGCGTCGCCGATCCAGGCGACCGTGCGCCCGCGGATGTCGCCGCGATGTTCGAGGAAGGTGTAGACGTCCGCGAGGATCTGGCAGGGGTGGTGCTCGTTGGTGAGGCCGTTGATCACCGGGACGCGCGAGTGCGCCGCGAAGCGCTCGATGATGTCCTGCCCGAACGTGCGGATCATCACCACGTCGACCATGCGGCTGATCACGCGCGCGACGTCCTCGATGGGCTCGCCGCGCGAGAGCTGCGTGTCGTGGCGGTTCAGGTTGATCGCGATGCCGCCCAGCTGGTTCATGCCCGCCTCGAACGACACGCGCGTGCGGGTGCTCGCCTTCTCGAACACCATCGCGAGCGTGCGATCGCGCAGCGGCTGGTAGATCTCGTAGCGCTTGAACCGCTCCTTGATCCAGCGCGTGCGCGCGAACAGGTGCCGAAGCTCGTCCTCCGAGAAGTCGGCGAACTGCAGGAAATGTCGAGTCGGGACCGGGGGCATCGTGCGAACCGCGGCGTGCGCTGCCCCGGGGGCGAGCGACTTCGGCCGGAAACGGGACATGCTAACACGCGTGTCCTGCCGCTTGACCGGCATCAACGCCGCACCCCGCGGGCGCCGGTAGCCTCGGTGACGTGACCGCCACGGCCGAACCGGCGATGTTCCCGACCGACCTTCCGCCGTGGGCGCTGAAGGGCCGCGCCCTCTGGCCGATCGTGCAGGGCGGCATGGGCGTCGGCGTTTCCGCGCACCGGCTCGCGGGCAGCGTCGCCTCGCTCGGCGCGACCGGAACCATCGCGGCGGTCGACCTGCGCCGCCACCACGACGACCTGATGGCGACGAGCCGCAACGCCGCGAAGGCGATCGTCGACCGCGCGAACCTCGAGGCGCTCGACCGCGAGATCCGCGGCGCGAAGGCCCTCGCGCAGGGGCGCGGCGCGATCGCCGTGAACGTCATGCGCGCGCTGTCCGAGTATCCGGCCTACGTGCGCCGCGCGTGCGAGAGCGGCGCCGACGCGATCGTCGTCGGCGCGGGATTGCCGCTCGACCTGCCCGAACTCGCCGCGGACTGGCCCGACGTGGCGCTGGTTCCGATCCTCTCCGACGCGCGCGGCGTCGCGCTGGTCGTGCGCAAGTGGATGCGCAGGGGCCGGCTGCCCGACGCGATCGTGATCGAGCACCCGCGGCACGCAGGCGGGCATCTCGGAGCAGCGAAGATCGAGGACCTCGGCGATCCGCGCTTCGAGTTCGAGCGCGTCCTGCCGGAGGTGCTCGCGTTCTTCCGCGCCGAAGGCCTCGACGATCGCGCGATCCCGCTGATACCCGCCGGCGGCATCAACAGCCACGAGCGGGTGCGCGAACTCATCGACCTGGGGGCCTCCGCGGTCCAGGTCGGCACGGCGTTCGCCGTCACCGAGGAGGGCGACGCCGCGCCGGCCTTCAAGCGCGTGCTCGCCGATGCCGGCCCCGGCGACATCGTCGAGTTCGTGAGCGTCGCCGGTCTCCCGGCGCGTGCGGTGCGCACGCCCTGGCTCGAGCGCTACCTCGCGATGCTGCCGAAGCTCACCGAGGCCGCGCGCCGCAAGCCGCGCTGCGCGCTCAGGTTCGACTGCCTGACCCAGTGCGGCCTGCGCGACGGCATCGCGAAGATCGGCCAGTTCTGCATCGACACGCAGCTCGCGGCGGCGCTCAAGGGCGATCTCGCGCGCGGGCTCTTCTTCCGCGGCGCGGGCGCGCTTCCGTTCGGAAAGGAGATACGCCCGGTCCGCGACCTGGTCGAGTACCTGCTCACCGGCGTGCGGCGTCCCGCGGGCGTGCTACCGTAGCGGCGGGTCCATGAGACGCACGATGCCCGACCTTCGCAGCACCGCAGAGCCCGTCCCGGGCGCCTTCGAACTCCTCGGAACGGTTCCGCACCGGTTCTTCTTCCTCGCCGGCGTGACGGCGCTCGCCGTCGACGCGCTCTGGTGGGCGTGGACGCTCGCCTCCCGCACCGGATGGCCGGCGCCACCGGTCTCGGTGCCGCCGACCGCGCTGCACGCGTACGTGATGCTGTTCGGCTTCGCGCCGCTCTTCATGTTCGGTTTCCTGTTCACCGCCGGGCCGCGCTGGCTCGGCATCG
>DAOMBL010000085.1:0-9950 GCA_035427325.1 Casimicrobiaceae bacterium | reverse complement strand
CGGCCGGATGCGGCGAACCCTTGAGCAGCGTGGCGAGGAACGCGTACCAGAGCGCGTAGCGCAGCGTGTCGGCCGCCGACGAGATCAGCCAGGCCGGCACGCCCTGCCACCGCGCGAACGCCGCGACGCTCGCCGCCCAGAGGGCGGTGGCGAGCGTCACCGACAGCAGCAGGACCGCGGGGCGGCTCGCCCGCCAGCCGAGCGCGAGCCGCGCTGCGAAGAGCACGAATGCCGCCGCGGTGAAACCATAGCTCCAGAGTCCGGCGGTGGCGAGCGTGTCGGTCACGAGGCTGGATCAGCAGGCACGGGGACGGAAGCATCTCACGGCGAAGCGTGGCGAGAAACGAATGGCCGGCCCGCCCCCGGCAGCCCGGGGACAAGGCGATTCGATGCGTGCCGGCGGTGACCCCGGGGCGATCCACGTGCCGGGGCTTCCCGGAGCTGCCCTTAGCGCGCCCCCTCGCCGAGGAGCATGACGCGCACGGTCTCGAGGAGGATGAGGAGGTCGAGGAACACCGTGTGGTTCTTCACGTAGTACAGATCGTACTCGAGCTTCCTGACGGAGTCCTCGACCGAGGCCCCGTACGAGTACCGCACCTGTGCCCACCCGGTGAGTCCGGGCTTCACGCTGTGGCGTATCGCGTAGAACGGGATCTTCTCGGCGAGCATCGCCACGAAAACCGGCCGCTCCGGGCGCGGACCGACGAAGCTCATCTCGCCGCGCAGCACGTTGATCAGCTGCGGCAACTCGTCGATCCGGCTGTGCCGCAGGAAGTGCCCGAGACGGGTGATCCTGGCGTCGCCGGCAGTCGCCCACCGCGGCTGGCCGTCCTGCTCGGCGTCGTGCCGCATGCTGCGGAACTTGATGACGTTGAACGTCCTGCCGTGAAGGCCGACACGCTCCTGGCGATAGAGGACCGGGAAGCCGCTCTCGAGCCCGATCAGCAGCGCCGCCGCGAGCATGACCGGCGACGCGAGCAACAACAGGGCCGTGGCGACGACGATGTCGAAGGCGCGCTTCACGAACACGCGCAGCAGGCCCTGCCGGAATCCGTGCCCGTAGATGAGCCAGCTCGACTTGAGCGCGTCGATGGGAATCCGGTTCTGCACGCGCTCGAAGAACCGCGAGAGGTCGGTGACCCGGACGCCGGCGATGCGGCACTCCAGCAGCGCGTCGAGCGGCAGCACGCCGCCCCGCTGCTCCCTCACGGCGACGATGACCTCGTTGACGCGAAGATGCGCGACCGCCTGGTCGAGCGGACGTCCGCCCGTGATCACGCGCTGGGGCGCCACCGCCTTCGCCTCGGCGGTCTCGAGCGGGAAGAAGCCGACCAGCTGGATGCCGGGGGCCGACGCCTCCGTGAGCGCGGCCTCCACGGCCCGCGCGTTCGTACCGGTGCCCAGCACGAGGATCCGCTGCGGCAGCACGACCTTGACGATCGCCCACAGGACGACGTGGCGGACGAGGATCAGGCCGCTGAAGGCGAGGACCACCACCTCACGGGCGGTTTGCTGGAACGAGTCTCCGCCCGGAAGCAATTCGGCCGACAGGTAGGCGATCGGCGTGCCGATGAGCATCGCCAGGAACAGGCGGCCCACGTAGGTGCCGAACGAAAGCTTCCGGTCGCGGCGGTAGAGCCCGAACGCGCCGTTCAGGAACACCATCAGCACGGCGAACACCATGGCGGGCGCCAGCGACTGCGCCGCGATCACCGCCCGGCCGTCGTGCAGCCAGAGCGCGATGATCGCTGCGACGACGAGCCACGACAACTCGGCCGCCAACTGCAGCAGCGTGGCGGCGGAAATGTTCGAGTTGAACGTGGTGTTCACGTGGGATCGATGTTGGTGCGACGGCGGGCAGCGGGGTCAGTCGATCGGGCCGGGAACGGCAACAGCAAGACTCGTGCACGCCGGGATCCGAGCGACGGATCGCCGCGGGTCGCGGGCCAACGCGAGGCGAACTCGCTCGACGGCGATTCGAGGGGGTCGCTGCGGGCTGAAACGCCGGTTCACGCGGCGCCCCCCGGCGGCCGGGCTCGCGCTGCACGGTGGTTTCTGCACCGCCAGCTCCCTGGTTCGACCAACGACCGCGTTCGCCGGAGCCGGCCATCCCAACACCCTGACGAGCCGACGCCCGGCGGGTGACCTGGGGATTGGGATGCAGAAACGGCCATTTTGGTGCAAAGTGTGCGAAACGCGCAATGAGAGAATATTTGTCAGGACCACGCCGCTCTGTGGACTTCGCATATTGCGTACTACTTATTGTTGTGAACATCCGCGAGCGCAACCCCAAAATCTTGGTCATTCACCCGTGATTCGTACACCACATCGCGCAATGCGCGCTTCTTCGAACAATTATCCTAGACGCCCGTCCGGCCGGGCGCAACCCCCGACGCACGGTGTTGGCACGACATGCGGAAAATTCCCCAGTTTCGGCAATATGCCCCTGCGAGGTCATTCCTGACAGGGGGAACCGTCGTACGCGCGGCTCCGAGCGACGAACGGAAGCATCGACGGGCTTCGTCGGGGTTCGCCCGCGCGATGGGCCGTACGCTCGTTCGCGCGCGCATGTGGCAAGGACTCGATCGCGCGCCCGCGCGCGGTCCGTCCACGACCCGCTCGACGTCCGATGATTCGCATGCCTCCGACGGGTCGCTCCGAATGAAGCTGCCTGGGGACCACGCCAGTCCCGGCACGTCCGCCGTCGGTTCGTCGGAACAGTCCTTCACCTGAATGCTTCGGACCCGCGACCCTGCTAGCATGGCCGGGAGCACGGGCCCGGCATCGCCAATGGGGATCCCCCACCGGGACTTCGACAGGTTTTCAGGGATGCTCCGTGCAACTCTTGGAGGTGGCCCATGGAACGCCAGGTTCATCGACGCCGGGTCCTGTTCTCGGCCGCGTCTCTGCTGGCGTTGTGCACCCTTGCCAACGCCCAGTCCAACCCGCTGTATGAGCAGCGCCGCCTGGCTGCCCGCGGCGCACACGCGGAATCGGTCCGCGAGGACACATTCGTTGTCCATGCGGACGGAGGGCGAACGACGCTGCGCATGGCCTCGTCGCGCCTCATCGACGCCGGTGTGAAATCGGGCGACCTGATGCTGATCGACCTCGGGACCATGTCGATCGCCGCACACGTGGCGTTTCGTGACGAGCTGGAGCGTTCTGCCCGCTACCGCACCGAGACGCAGGAGCCGGGATCCGTGGATCCCGGTCCGTTCCTGGTGCTCGACCGCCTGGATTCGTCGCAATGGGTCGTGTTGAGTACGGCGATCGACGATGAATCGATGTACCTGGACGTTTCCCCGGGATCCCCGGTGTCGCTCCGCGCGGCAGGCAGGCGGTGGGTGACGACGCGTCGGTCGAGGTGACGCCATGAGCCGCGCCATCCGGAAGTGCGTTTGCACGGTTGCAGCGTCTGCAACGCTTGCCCTGCCGATCCCGGCTCTCGCGCAGGCGTGGACCGGCACGTGGACCAAGCACACGCTCGCCGCGACTCCGGCCAAGGCGCCGGGCCCGCGCGGCTGGGTCGACCTGATCTTCGATTCGGACGTCGATCGGCCGACGCTGTTCGGCGGAAGCGGCAGCTATTACTACAACGACGTCCTGCAGATCGACTTCGCGGCCTCCCGCTGGGTCGAGATCGAGGGGTTCCAGCGAGTCGTCAACTCGCCCTCGGGCCCGCCGTGCGGCAGGGACGAGCATGCGGTCATCTTCGACCCGCACAACGGCCTCTACTGGTCGTTCGGAGGGAGCGGGTATGCCTGCGGGTCCCAGACAGGGACCATCGCGGCGGGATCCACGACGACCACGATCGTCGATCCGGCTCTGACGTCGACGACCGTCGACTACTACCGCAACTTCGTGATCAGCGTCGAGACGACGCCGACGTACTACACGTTCGTCTCCGCCTTCGACCCGGCGACGAAGACGTTGACGCTCGCCACCCCGGTTCCAACCGTCGTCGCCGGCCGCACCTACAAGCTGAGGCCGCAGTGGGGGGGTGGAACCTGGTCGTACGATCCATCGTTGCGGCTCTGGCGCGGATTCGCCGATCCCGATGTCGGCTATGTCGGCCCGAAGCCGGGCAATCGCCTGAGCCCCGCCTTCGCGTACTCGACGGCCGACAACGCCGCGATCATGTTCGGTGGGCAGACGTACAACGACACATGGGCCCTCGATCTCGTGAGTCAAACGTGGGTCCAGATGCGCGCCGACGGCTCGTCCGGTTCGCCGCCGCGCCGCGGACAGATCACGAACTCGATGGCCTACGACGAGGCGAACGACGCCTTCATCCTGTTCGGCGGCCGCTGCGGCGCCGGCAGTGGCTGTGGCGGGACGCCCTATGGCCAGCCGCTGGGGGACACGTGGGTCTACCGGATCGCCACGAACACGTGGACGCGCATGTACCCCCCTGTATCCCCGAGCGCCCGGAATCAGCACACGCTCACCTACGATGCCGAACATGGCGTCGTCCTCCTCGTGGGCGGCTCCGGCGCCTCGGGAACCCTGAACGACACGTGGGTGTACAACCTGGCCGCCAACACGTGGACCCAGGTCATCGCCACCCCCGCGCCAGACGCGCGTCGCCTGCACGCGGCCGTCTACGATGCGTCGAGGGGCGAGCACGTGATCTACGGCGGAAACAAGGCCAGCGGTGCGACGACCAGCGAAGTCTGGGCGTTCCGGCTCGCTCCCAGCGGAGAGAATGTTCCGCCCTCGGCATCGTTCACCGTCGATCCGGCGACGGGGCCCGCGCTGACATCGTTCCTGTTCAACGGCTCGGCCAGCAGCGATCCCGATGGAACGATCGTCTCCTATGCATGGGATTTCGGCGACGGAGCGACCGGTACGGGGTCCTCGGCGACGCATGGCTTCGCGGCGCAGGGAACGTACACGGTGACGTTGACCGTCACCGACAACAGGGGGGGGACCGGCACGGCGAGTTCGAACGTCTTCGTCGCGGCCGCGAACGTTCCACCGACCGCAGCGATCGGAGTGACGAGGACCGCGAACGACACGTTCCAGGTCAGCGGCAGCGCGAGCACCGATTCGGACGGATCGATCGCCTCGTATGCGTGGAGCTTCGGGGACGGCGCGACCGCGAACGGAGTCTCCGCATCGCATCGTTACGCGGCCCCCGGGGTGTACACGGTCCAGCTCACGGTAACCGACAACCTGGGCGCAACCAACGTCGCGACGACCGACGTCGAGGCTTTCGCCCCGGTGGTCATCAGCCTGCTATTCACGCAGACGGTGACGGGTACCGTTGCCGGGGGCGGACCGGTCACCGCGATCACGGCGAACGGAAGTCCGGTTCCGTTCGTCAACGGGCCGGGGGGATCGTTCGAGTTCACGCTGTCGGCGGCGGTGCCGACGACGTTCAACGTCGTGGTTTCCGCGACCGGGGTCGCGGGCACGACGGCGACGTCCACGTTCACCGTTGTCGTGCCGTGACCGGAGTCGGCCTCGGATCGACTCGAGTGCGGGCGATGCAGGCGGCCGGGCTTCGGCTGGCAGAGCCGGGCAGCCCGGATGCGATCAGGCGACGCGCCGGCGCGAGACGAGATCGAAGACGTCCGCCAGTTCGCCGGCAAGCGCGCGACGGTCGAAGCGACTGAGTTCGGCCATGTCGGCCGCATGGGCTGCGAGGTCGTCGGAGCGCCACGACTGCACGATCCGGGCGACCGCCGCGTCGAGCGACTCGGCATGGTCGGGGTCGGTGCACCAGCCGCCTCCGGTCTTGGCCATGACCTCGCTCACGGCTCCTTGCCGGACCAGCGCCAGCACCGGCTTCCGCGTTCGCAGGTACTCGTAGAGCTTCGCCGGCACGAGGCCGACGGTGTCGTCCGACGCCTGCAGCAGGAGCAGCAGGTCGGCTCCCGAGAGTTGCCGCAGCGATTCGTCGTAAGGTACGCGAGGCAGGAAGGCGACCGAATCCGTCAGGCCGGCCTGCGCGATCGATGCGCGGACCTCCGGCGCATCGCCGTACGGACCGCCGCCCATGAAGCAGAGTTCGACCTCCGACGCGACGAGCCGGCCTGCGCGCACCATCCGGCCCAATGCGTCGAACAGCGGGCGGGGATCGCGGAACTGGGCGTTGATGCTCCCCGCATGCACGATCCTGAGTCGCGGTCCCGGACGCGATGGCGCCAGCGCGAGATCGCGGAAATCCGCCTCGTCGTAGCCGTTGAGGATCGCCCGGAACTTGTCGGCGCGCTGGTCCGGGTATCGGCGATGCATTTCGTCGCGCAGTTGATTCGTGCTGGTGACGACGGTGTCGCAACGCGAAACGACCCGGCGCTCCAGCCACCGATTCACCGTCCTGAACACGGGACCGTTGGGGGTGCCCGGCTCCGGGGGATCCTCGATCCATGGGTCGCGGAAATCCGTGACCCAGGGCTTGCGCGAGATCGCAGCGAGGCGGCCCGCGATCAGGTGCGCGGTCGCATGGGGGCTGGTTGAGTACACGAGGTCGACCCCATCGTCGGCGAAGAGTCGCCGCCCGGCCGCGACCGCGAACGGCAGCCAGCCGATCCACGTGTCGGGAAGGGCGAGCAGCGCCGGGTACCTGCCGAGGATCGACAGGTCCCGCTTCGTGTTGAGGGCCCGCGTGCGCACGACGCGCGTCTGCGGAGGAATCTGGCTCTCGAGCATGGCATCGGTGATCGGATGCGTGGAGGCCTCGGGCGTGATCACCGACACGCGCCATCCGCGCTCCGGCAGGTAGCGTGTGTACTTCAACGTGCGCAGAACACCGCTGCTGCTCGCTTCGGGGGGATAATGGAACGCTACGAAGAGGGCGTGGCGCAACGTCTTGGCCTCGAGGCGTGGCGACGGCGGGTGGATCGCGGTCCGCGGCGAACCGTGGCACGCGATTGTACGGGACGGTTCCGTTCCGGCACGCGCCGGCAATCAGTTCCCATCAGGCGTACCCGGATCCGAAATTGCAGGTAACGACCGTCACGAGCGCCGCCGCGTTCGCTGGGCTGGAGGAATCATGGAACGAGGTCGCGCGCCTCGCGGCCCCGGCGTCGCTGTTCCATCGCCACGAGTGGTACGCGGCGGCCTGGGCGTGGCGCATGCTGGACTCGGCGCTCTCGATCCTGATCGCGGAACGGGACGGCAGGATCGCCGGCGTCCTGCCGCTGATCCGGTCGCGCGACGGTCGCGCGCGCGTGCGCGCGCTGCAACTGCTCACGGTACCCGACACGCAACTGTGCGATCTCGTCGTCGCGCCCCAGGATGGCGAGCCCGTCGCCGAAGCGCTCGCGGAGGAACTGGTGCGCCTCCGGGACTGGGACACGCTGCTCCTCGATTTTCTGCCCGCGAACGGCGCCGCCATGCGATTCCTCGTTCCCGCCCTGTCGCGCCGCGGCCTGCGCTTCGGCGACCGCGTTCGCGGCGGCAATCCGTACGTCGCGCTGGAGGGCGGCTGGGACGACTATTACAATTCGCGCAGCCGCAGCCTCAAGAAGGCGGTCAACCTCGCGGCGAATCGATTGCACAAGACCGGTGAGGTGCGCATCGAGTGGCTCACGTCGGAGAACTGCGACGCCTCCCGGTTCGAAAGCGGGCTCGATGCGACAATCGACATCTCTCGGCGGAGCTGGAAGCGCGATACCGGAAACTCGCTCGACCAGCTGGGACCGCAGGCGTTCATACGCGCCCTCTCGCATGCGGCGTACCGGCGTGGCTGGGCCTCGATCTGGCTGGCCTACGTCGACGGGCAACCGCTGGCCATGGAGTACGAGTTGATCCACAACGGCGACGTGCATGCCCTGCGCGCGGACTTCGACGCAGGGTGCACCGACATCTCGCCCGGTTCGCACCTGTTCCGGCACCTGCTCGAGCGGATGTTCGGGCGCGGATGGCATCGGTACTACCTCGGCCCCGGGGACAATCCGTACAAGCGGCGCTGGACCGGGGAGGAGGAGCCGCTCGAGCGCGCGATCGTCTACAACCGGACCTGGCGCGGAAGCCATGCGTGGCTGCGCGACGAGTGGGCGAAGCCCCGGGCTCGTGCGATGCGGGATCGGCTGCGGGGGATGCGGGCAGGCGATCCGGCCCGGAGCCCGGAGCCGCCAGCGGACGGCCGCGCCCCATGATCGGGAGGGCGGCGGTCGCCTGCTTCTGCCGCGCCTCATGCTCGGGCGCACCGGAAGGGAAGGCACGATGGCGCTGACCGGCATCCTCGGATGGGTCGGGTTGCGGGTCGATCACGCACCTGCGCTGCTCGAGTCGATGGCCGGTTGGCGGACCGCCGCCGCTCGGCCCGGGTATTCGTCGCAGCACGGCGACGGTTTCGGGATCGCGGCGATCGGCCCATCCGGAACCGCAGGCGTGTTCGATCGACGCGGGCTGGTGGTGGCATTGCACGCCCACCCGCTTCCGGAGCGCTCGACGTCACGCCAGGTGCCGCTGGCCGACGTCGCGGTCCGGCTGATCGATGCCTTCCTCGAGCGCGGGATCGACGCGCTCGCGGCGCTGAGAGGGGACTACGCGGTCGCGCTGGCGGATCCGCCTCGCGGGCGCGTCGTGCTCGCGGTCGATCGCATGGGTGTGCGCAACGTCGTCTACAGCGAGCAGAACGGGGGCGTCGTGTTCGGGCCCACGTGCGATGTCGTGTCGCGCCATCCGGCGGTGCGGCGCGAAGTGGACCCGCAGGCGCTGTACGACTACGTGTACTTCCACATGGTGCCGGGGCCGGCGACGGCCTTCCGGGGCCAGCGGCGCGTGCCTCCGGGCCACTTCGTCGACGCTGTCGGCGGGCGAACCACCGTGCACACCCACTGGCGTCCCCGTTTCGTCGAGGACGCGCCTGTCGCGACGGCGTCGCGCAAGCGCGAGTTGCGCGGGGTGATCGAGTCCGCGGTGCGCGACTTCGCCGGTGACGCCGACTGCGGCGCGTTCCTCAGCGGGGGCACCGACAGCTCGACGCTCTCCGGCCTGCTCGGCGACGTGACGGGAGGCGCCGCGCGCACGTTCTCGATCGGGTTCGCGGCGGAAGGCTACGACGAGATGCACTACGCGCGCATCGCCGCGAAGCACTTCGCGACCGAGCACCACGAGTACTACGTCACGCCCGAGGACGTGGTCTCGGCGGTGCCGCGGGTGGCCGCGGCGTACGACCAGCCGTTCGGCAACGCGTCGGCGGTCCCGACCTACTACTGCGCCAGGCTCGCGAAATCCGACGGGGTGGCCCGCCTGCTGGGCGGGGACGGCGGGGACGAGCTCTTCGGCGGCAACGCGCGCTACGCGCGGCAGCAGCAGCTGGCGTACTACGAGCGGATACCGCGGCTGATCCGCCGCCGCCTGATCGAGCCGGTCTCGACGCGCGCGGGCATGGCCGACAAGCTCGCGCTGATGCGCAAGGCGCGCAGCTACATCGCCCAGGCATCGCTGCCGATGCCCGACCGCTACGAGAGCTACAACCTGCTGCAGCGGCTCGGCCCGGAGAACGTGTTCGCCGCCCCGTTTCTCGAGGGCGTCGACGTCGGAGCGCCGTTGAGCCTCCTGCGCGGAGTCTACGAGAGCGTGGAAGCGAAGAGCCTGATCAACCGCATGCTCGGGCTGGACTTCCGGTTCACGCTCACCGACAACGACCTGCCGAAGGTCACGCGGATGTGCGAGCTGGCCGGCGTCGACGTCGTGTTCCCGATGCTGCACGACGACGTGATCGATTTCTCGCTCGGGCTCC
Source organism: Casimicrobiaceae bacterium (assembly GCA_035427325.1). Taxonomy (GTDB): domain Bacteria; phylum Pseudomonadota; class Gammaproteobacteria; order Burkholderiales; family Casimicrobiaceae; genus VBCG01. The sequence continues at coordinate 250 of DAOMBL010000085.1, read as the reverse complement.
CGCCCGGCCTCAAGCTGCGCGGCACCCGGTTGCGCCACTTCTTCAAGGTGGCGCTGTCGGACTACCTGCCCGCCGAGATCATCGCCAAGCAGAAGCACGGGTTCGGCCTGCCGGTCGGAGCGTGGCTCCAGTCGCACAACGGCCTTCGCACGCTGGCGTCCGACAGCCTGTCGGCGTTGCGCAAACGCGGAATCGTGCGCCCGGAGTTCACCGACCGGCTGCTCGACGATCACCTCGCGGCCCACGCCGG
>DAOMBL010000084.1:0-10020 GCA_035427325.1 Casimicrobiaceae bacterium | reverse complement strand
GGTGCCTGTTCGCCTTCATCGCCAGCGGCTTCGAACACAGCGTCGCCAACATGACGGTGTTCGGCCTCGCGCTCGCCGGAAACCACCCCGAAGCGGTCTCGCTCGCGGGCGCCGCCTGGAACCTGACGTGGGTGACGCTCGGCAACGTCATCGGCGGAGGGCTCTTCGTCGCCGGCGCCTACTGGATCGCGACGCACGGTGTTGCGCCGCGGGTCCCGAAGGACGCGGGTGCGGACCTCGTCCCCGCGAAGACGGCGGTCGGGGACTGACGCCATGGCGGCACGGGTCCTTCTCCACGGCATCGGTCACGGCCAGTCCGGTTGCCCTGCGATCCGCGCCGTTCAGGCGATCGGGTGGGTCGATGTCGCCCCCGTCGACACGCCGGCGGACCGCACGCGCACGAACCGCGCCGACGCCAGGTTGGTGGCGGCATGAGCGGCGAGTTCAGCGAAGCGCAGAAGGCCTTTCTCGACGGGCTCGGACGCGGTGTCGCCGCGGTGCGCGCCGGCGCGGCGGGCACGCCGCCGCCGGACCCCGGACCGGACGGCGTGCTTCGACGCGCGCAGGCACGCGCCATCGCCGCCGGCGGCGTATTGACGCGCGAGGAGGAGGCGAAGCGCGACCGGCATCCGCTCGACATCTGGGACGAGATGGTGGCGCGCGCGCAGGCCGTGGAGTATCCGAAGGGACTCGACGTCTACCGCTACAAGTTCCACGGGCTCTTCCAGGTCGCGCCGGCGCAGGACAGCTTCATGTGCCGGCTGAGGATCCCGAACGGCATTCTCGACGCGCATCGCTTCGCCGCGGTGGCCGATCTCGCCGAGCGCCACGCCGGCGGATACGCCCACGTGACGACGCGCGCCAACCTCCAGTTGCGCGAGATCGGCGCGGGCCACGCGATCGACGTCCTGCAGGGTCTCGCCGACGCGGGACTCACGTCGCGCGGCGCCGGCGCCGACAACGTGCGCAACATCACGGGCAGTCCGACGTCCGGCATCGATCCGGTCGAACTCATCGACACCCGGCCGCTCGGCCTCGCGCTCCATCACGCGATCCTCAACCATCGCGAGCTCTACGGCCTCCCGCGCAAGTTCAACATCGCCTTCGATGGCGGCGGCAGCACCGGCGCCCTGGAGGACACCAACGACATCGGCTTCTCGGCGGTGCGCGTCGGACCGGGCCGCGCGCTGCCGCCGGGCGTGCATTTCCGCGTCGGCGTCGGCGGCATCACCGGGCATGGCGACTTCACCACCGACCTCGGTGTCGCGATCGCGCCGTCCCGGTGCGTGGCCGTCGCCATGGCGATCCTCGGCGTGTTCAACGACGAGGGCGATCGCACCGACCGCAAGCGGGCGCGCCTCAAGTACGTGCTCGCGGGGATGGGCGTCCCGGCGTTCCTCGCCGCGATCGAGGCGCGCCTCGGGTCGGCGCTTCCGCGGCTGGCGCTCGCCGAATGCGAGCCGCGTGCTCCGCTGGCGCGCGGAGCGCACGCCGGCATTCACCCGCAGCGCGAAGCGGGCCGCGTCTAGGCGGGCATCGCGCTGCCGGCGGGGCGGATGAGCGTCGCGCAGATGCGCGCGCTCGCGGAGATCGCCGCGCGCCGCGGCTCCGGGGAGCTTCGCCTCACGGTCTGGCAGAACGTCGTCAGCGCCGGCCTCCGCGAAGGCGAAGTCGACGATCTCGAGCGCGAACTCCGCGCGATCGGCCTCACGGCACGACCGTCGGCGATTCGCGCCGGAGTCGTCGCGTGCACGGGCAACCGCGGTTGCCGGTTCGCGGCGAGCGACACCAAGCGCGACGCGGTTTCGATCATCGAGCATGTCGAGCGCACCGTCGCCCTCGACACTCCGCTCAACGTCCACCTTACCGGCTGCCCGCACTCCTGCGCGCAGCACTATGTCGGCGACATCGGCCTCGTCGGCGCGCGGATCGCGACCGGCGACGACGACACGATCGATGGCTACCACGTCGTCGTCGGCGGCGGCTTCGGCGACGCCCGTGGCCTCGGGCGGGAGATCGCGCGCGACGTTCCCGCCGCCGACGTGCCGGCGCTGGTCGAGCGCCTGGTCGCCGCGTATCTCGCGCACCGGGAGAGTCCGCGGCAGTCGTTCGCCGAGTTCGCCCGCGGCCGCGCACCCGGAGCGCTCCGCGCGTTCGCGCAGCCCTCGGCCTGCGATGCCGCGCCGTCTCCCTGACCGATGGATGCCTCGCGCCCCCCGCTGCTGATCCCCGAGTCCGCGCCGTTCACCGACGTGCAGCGCGCCTGGCTCGACGGCTTCGTCGCCGGACTCCTCGGCATGGAACGCGCGAGCGCGCGGATCGCTGGGGCGGCTCCGGCGGAGGCGGCGCCCGCGATCGCCGCGCCTCCGGCCGGCGACGCCGATCCCTGGCCCGACCCCGCGCTGTCGCTCGACGAGCGGATGGCGCTCGCGACCGGGCGGCCGCTCGAAGCCCGGATGATGACGGCGATGGGTCAGCTCGACTGCGGCCAGTGCGGCTACCTCTGCGCGTCGTACGCGGCCGCGATCGCGTCGGGCCGCGATGCCGACGTCGGAAAGTGCGTTCCCGGCGGCCGGGCGACCGCGAAGACCCTGAAACTCCTGATGCGCGAGCGCGGCGATGCACCGGCGACGCCGTCCGCCGGGGCGCAGCCGCCGGTCGAGCGCGGCTACGGTCGCGACGCGCCGGTCACGGCACGCCTCGTTTCCGCGACGCCGCTGTGCGCGTCCGGGGCCGACCGCGACGTGCGCCACGTCGTGCTCGACATCGGCGGGAGCGGGCTCGCCTACCGGCCCGGCGATTCGCTGGGCGTGTGGCCGCAGAACAATCCGGACGAGGTGGAACTCATGCTCGCGATCCTCAAGGCGAAGGGATCGGAGGCGGGGACGCTGGCCGATGGCGGGATCGTGCCGGCGCGCGAGGCGCTCACCCGCGAGACCAGCCTGCGCGCGCCGGGCGAGGCGCTGTTTCGACTCCTCGCGCGCGTGGCGGCCGATCCGGTCGACCGCGAGCGGCTCGGCCGGCTCGCCACCGACGACGCGGAGGCGGACGCCCTCGGCGTGCACGACGTGCTCGACGCGCTGATCGAGTTCCCGTCGGCGCGGCCGAGGATCGGCGAATTCGTGGCCTCGCTCGCGCGGATGCAGCCGCGCCTGTATTCGATCGCGAGTTCGCAGCGCAAGCATCCGCGCCAGGTCCATCTCACGGTCGGGGTGCTGCACTACGAGCATCGCGAGCGTGCGTACCAGGGAGCCGCGTCGAGCTTCCTCGGCCGCCACCTGCGGCCCGGGCGCCCGCTCGCGGTATTCGTGCAGCGCGCGCACGCGTTCGCGCTGCCGGCCGACCCGGACGCCGCCGTGATCATGATCGGGCCGGGCACCGGCATCGCGCCGTTCCGCGCGTTCCTCGAGGAGCGCGAGGCGAGCGGCGCGACCGGCCGCAACTGGCTGTTCTTCGGCAACCAGCGCCGCGACCACGATTTCCTCTACCGCGACGAACTCGAGGATCTCGCGGCGCGGCGCGTGCTCACGCGGATGGACCTCGCGTTCTCCCGCGAGCAGACGAGCAAGGTCTACGTGCAGCACCGGATGCACGAGGCCGCGGCGGAACTGTGGCGCTGGCTCGGCAACGGTGCGCATCTCTACGTCTGCGGCGACGCGAAGCGGATGGCGGGCGACGTCGACCTCGCGCTGCGCCAGATCGCCATCGGCGAGGGCGGCATGGACGAGGCGGCGGCCCGCCGCTATCTCGCCGACCTCGCGCGCGCCGGCCGCTATCAGCGCGACGTCTACTGAGATTCGTTGCCAGCGATGGCGGCGTCGGGGTCGTACCCGGCCCGGCGAACCGTAGAAGGGCCATCCGGTGACGACGGGTCCGCCGAAAGCGTGCGCGCCGGCGCCGCCATCGAAGGCTTCAGGCGACGAGGCTCGCCGCGTCGCAGCGACGACGGAGTCGATGCGCGCGCGGGACCGAACCCGTGTGACGGGGGCGTGCGAACGTCCGCGTCATCCGGATGGCGCGCCGCGCCAAGAGCAGCAGGTACGCCCCCGTTTCCGCCGGCGCGCGAACGCCCGCGTCATCCGGATGCCGCGCCCGCCTGCCGGGCGACGCGCGGATCGGACCCGCGGGCGCGCGGCCGTCGCGAAGCCGGTCTCAGCGGCCGTAGCGGCCGGTGAAGCTCGCCTTGCCGAGGCGATTCGCGTGGATCATGAAGCCGACGAGCGCCGCGCTCGCGTCGGCCGGGACCTCGATCTTCTCGGTCTTCAGCGCGTGCACGGTGAAGACGTAGCGGTGCGGCTTGTCGCCCTTCGGCGGGCAGGGGCCTCCCCAGCCGGGCGCGCCGAAGTCGGTGCGACCCTGCACGGCGCCCGCGGGAAGCTTCGACCCCGACTTGTCGCCGGCGCCGAGCGCGATCGACGTCGTCGACGCGGGGAGGTTGAACACGACCCAGTGCCACCAGCCGCTGCCGGTCGGCGCGTCCGGATCGTAGACGGTGACCGCGAAGCTCTTCGTTCCCGCCGGCGGGTTCTTCCAGGCGAGCGACGGCGACACGTTCTCCCCGGTGCAGCCGAAACCGTTGAACACCTGCGCGTTGGCGATCTTCGCGCCCGGCGCGATCTCCGCGCTCGAGAGCGTGAACGCGACTGCGGCGATCGGGCAGAGCGCGACTGCGACGATCAGCGACCTGGCGAGACGGGCCATCGATTCCTCCGGTGTGCGGGACGCGTCCGAGTGCGCCCGGCCGCGCATTATCGCCCAGAACCTGCGCTCGGGCGGACGCGCGACGACGAAGCGCGTTCCTCGCCGGTGCGGTTTGGCGAACGCGATCGCCGCTGCGTTGCGAAGAGGCTCAATCGACCTTCGCGCCGCTCTCGCGGATCACCTTGCCCCAGAGCTCGATCTCGGCCTTCACGAAGGCCCCGAACTCCTCGGGCGTGTCGCCGACGGGCTCCGCGCCTGCGTTCGCGAGGCGATCGCTCACCAGCGGGTCCAGGCGTGCGGCGACCGCGTGGCGATTGAGCCTCGCGACGAGTTCCCGCGTCGTGGCCGCCGGCGCGAACAGCCCATACCACTGCACGGCGGAGAAGCCGGGATAGCCCGACTCGGCGATCGTCGGCACGTCGGGAAGCACGGCGAGGCGTTGCGGCGAGGCCACGGCCAGCGCGCGCAGCTTGCCCGACTTGAGGTGCGCCATCAGCGGCGGCGCACCGGTGAGGACGACGCCGATCTGTCCGCTGAGGAGGTCGGCGAGCGCGGGCCCGGTGCCCTTGTACGGGACGTGCTGCAGGTCGAGCCCGGTCCGCATCCTGAAATACTCGGTGGCGAGATGCGCGGCGCTGCCGTTGCCCCCGGATCCGTAGAACACCTTGCCCGGGTTCGCCTTCGCGTAGGCGACGAACTCGCCGAAGGTCTTCGCCGGCACCGCGGGCCCGACGACGAGCACGTTCGGGACGCGTGCGACGAGCGTGATCGGCGCGAAGTCCCGGATCGGGTCGTAGGGCAGCCGCCGGTACAGTGCCGGATTGGCCGCGAACGTCCCGATGTGGCCCATCACCAGCGTGTAGCCGTCGGCGGGCGACTTCGCCACGTACTCGACGCCGATGTTGCCGCCCGCGCCGGGCTTGTTCTCGATCACCACCGGCTGGTTCCAGGTCTCGCCGAGCTTGTGCCCGATCGCGCGCGCGAGGATGTCCGTGCTGCCGCCGGGCGTGAACGGCACGACGAGCCTGACGGGCTTCGACGGGAAAGCGGCGGTCTGCGCGGTCGCGAAGCGGGGCGCCAAAGCGACGGCGAGGGCGCCGGCACCCGCGGCGAGCGCGCGGCGACGGAGAGGATCGTGCGGAGGGGTGGCGGTCATGCGCGGAGTCGAAGGGAACGTGGCGTGCCGGATGCTGATCATGCCGGCCGGAACGGATGCACGGGGAATCCCGGGGAGGGCGAGGACGCCCGCCCGTTCCGGCACCGGAAGCTCGTGAGCCGGGACGACAGGATACGCGCACTTCCGGACGCGCCCGGCTCAGGGCCCCGAGACGGCGGCCGCCGATTCGGGGCGGGAAGGGCGTGCGAGCGGCCCGGGCGGATCACATCGGGTTGTAGATCTCCCCGCCGCGCTTCACGAACTCGACCGCTTTCGCTTCCATGCCCTGCGAGAGCGCCTCGGACTCGGCGATCCCCCGCTTCGCCGCGTAGTCGCGCACGTCCTGCGTGATCTTCATCGAGCAGAAGTGCGGGCCGCACATCGAGCAGAAGTGCGCGAGCTTCGCGCCGTGCTGCGGCAGCGTCTCGTCGTGGAACTCGCGCGCCTTGTCCGGGTCGAGGCCCAGGTTGAACTGGTCCTCCCAGCGGAATTCGAAGCGCGCCTTCGACAGCGCGTTGTCGCGCACCTGCGCGCCGGGGTGTCCCTTGGCGAGGTCGGCCGCGTGCGCGGCGATCTTGTAGGCGATGATGCCGTCCTTGACGTCGGTCTTGTTCGGGAGCCCGAGGTGCTCCTTCGGCGTCACGTAGCAGAGCATCGCGGTGCCGTACCAGCCGATCATCGCGGCGCCGATCGCGCTCGTGATGTGGTCGTAGCCCGGCGCGATGTCGGTGGTGAGCGGGCCCAGCGTGTAGAACGGCGCCTCGCCGCACAGCCGCAGCTGCTCGTCCATGTTGTGCTTGACGAGGTGCATCGGCACATGGCCGGGGCCCTCGATCATCGTCTGCACGTCGTGCTTCCAGGCGATCCTCGTGAGTTCGCCGAGCGTCGCGAGTTCGGCCATCTGCGCCTCGTCGTTCGCATCGTGGGCCGAGCCCGGCCGCAGGCCGTCGCCGAGCGAGAACGCGACGTCGTAGGCCTTCATGATCGCGCAGATCTCCTCGAAGTGCGTGTAGAGGAAGCTCTCGCGATGATGCGCGAGGCACCACTTCGCCATGATCGATCCGCCGCGCGAGACGATGCCGGTCATGCGCTTCGCGGTCATCGGGATGTAGCGCAGCAGCACGCCCGCGTGGATCGTGAAGTAGTCGACGCCCTGCTCGGCCTGCTCGATCAGCGTGTCGCGGAAGATCTCGAAGGTGAGTTCCTCGGCCTTCCCGTCGACCTTCTCGAGCGCCTGGTAGATCGGCACCGTGCCGATCGGAACCGGGGCGTTGCGCACGATCCACTCGCGCGTCTCGTGGATGTTCTTCCCGGTGGAGAGGTCCATGACCGTGTCGCCGCCCCAGCGGATCGCCCAGGTCATCTTCTCGACCTCCTCGGCGATCGACGAGGACACCGCGGAGTTGCCGATGTTCGCGTTGATCTTCACGAGGAAGTTGCGGCCGATCGCCATCGGCTCGCTCTCCGGGTGGTTGATGTTGCACGGAAGGATCGCGCGGCCGCGCGCGATCTCGTCGCGCACGAACTCCGGCGTGATGGCCGCGGGGATCGACGCGCCGAAGCTCTCGCCCCGGTGCTGCCGCGTCACGGAGACCGGAAGCCGCGCGGCCATCTCCTCGCGCAGCAGGTTCTCGCGGATCGCGACGAACTCCATCTCCGGCGTCACGATGCCGCGGCGCGCGTAGTGCATCTGGGTGACGTTGGCGCCGCCCTTCGCGCGGTGCGGCCGGGGGTGGAGGCCGAAGCGCAGGCCCTCGGGCGCCGGATCGGCGAGCCGCGCGCGGCCGTAGGCGGAGGTCGGCCCGTCGAGTTCGATCGTGTCGCCGCGTTCGGCGATCCAGCCCGCGCGCAGAGCCGGCAGGCCGTGACGGATGTCGATGCGCGCGGCCGGGTCGGTGTACGGGCCCGACGTGTCGTAGACGACGATCGGCGGGTTCCGCTCGGCGCCGAACGACGCCGGGGTGTCGGACTGGGCGATCTCGCGCATCGGCACGCGGAGGTCGGGCCGCGAGCCCTGCACGTGGATCTTGCGCGACGCGGGCAGCGGTGCGATCGCGGCGGCGTCCACCTGCGCGTCGCGGGCGGTGAAAGGATCTTTGGCGTTCATCGTCACTCCAGAGGATTCGCCGGACGGCGGAGGAGCGACGGCTTGCCGGGCCGCGCTTCCCTACGCCGGCATTACCCGGATCAGGTTCGGAGGGTCTGTCTCACCCGTCCGCGCACGCGGACAGGACCCCTAGCGCAAGGGCGCACGATACGCCGATCCTGCCGCGGCCACAACGCCGGAGCGCCGGGAACCTGCCAGAATGGCGCACGCGCGGGCGAACCGGACGCCGCGCAGCGCAGGAGCGTTCACGCATGGGCGATGCTGCTTGCGGAACCTGCACGGCCGCGCTGCCTTCGGGCGCGCGTTTCTGTCCGCAGTGCGGCGCGCGGGTGGAGGCGTCGGCGCCGCCCGGGCGGGCCGCGCCGACGGCGCCTGCCGGCGAACGCAGGCCGGTCGCCGTGCTGTTCGCCGATCTCGCCGGGTTCACGCGGCTCACCTCGGAGGCCGACGCCGAGGCGATCCATCGGCTGCTCGGCCGCTATTTCGATCTGGTGGACGGCGCGATCGCGCGCGCCGGCGGCACCGTCGACAAGCACATCGGCGACGCGACGATGGCGGTGTTCGGCGCGCCGGTCGCGCACGGCAACGACGTCGAGCGTGCGGTGCGCGCGGCGTTCGAGATTCACGAGGCCATGGAGGTGCTGTCGCGCGAGTTCGGCCGGACGCTCGCCGCGCACGTCGGCATCGCGAGCGGCGAAGTCGTCGCCGCGTCGACCGGCAGTTCGGTCCGCGCCGACTACACGGTGACCGGCGATGCGGTCAACCTGGCCTCGCGCCTCGAGGACCTCGCGGAGCCCGGCGAGACGATCGTCTCCGACGAGGTGCGCGAGGCGCTCGGCGCGAGGCTGGACGCCGAGGCGCGCGGCTCGATCGCCGTGCGCGGGTTCGCGCGCGAGATGAAGGTGTGGCGCGCGCGGGCGCTCCACGCACCGCGCCCGACGCCGCACCGGATGGTGGGTCGTGCCGCCGAGCGCGCTCGCGTCGAAGCGGCGATCGCCGGGGTGTGCCGCCCGGGCAAGGGCCGTGCGTTCGTCGTGCGCGGGGATCCGGGCGTCGGGAAGTCGCGATTCGCGGAGGCGATGATCGCGGCCGCCGCCGCGGCGGGCTGCGGATGCCACACCGCCACGGTGCTCGACTTCGGCGCCGAGCGCGGGCGCGACGCCACGAACCAGCTCGCGCGCTCGCTTTCCGGCGTGCCGATCACCGCCGGCGCGGAGGCGTGCCGGGCGGCGTGGATCGCCGCATGTGCGGAGGGACGGATCCCGGACCGGGACGCCCCGTTCGTCGCCGAACTATTGGGGCTGCCGCCGCCTCCCGAGAGTCGCCTCGACGCGATGGATCCCGCGACGCGCGCTCGCGCTCGCGTGGCGGCGCTCGCCGCGCTGGTCGAGGGTGCCGCCGCCGTGCGACCGGTCGCGATCCTCGTCGAGGACCTGCACTGGGCCGATCGCCCGGTGATCGACGCGATCGAGGCGATCGCCGCGTGCGCGAGCAGGAGCGCGGTCGTGTTGGTGGCGACGACGCGGCGCGAGGCCGATCCGGTGACCGGCCGCTGGCCCGACGGGCTCGCCGAGACGATCGACCTCGCGCCACTCGCGACCGACGAGGCGCTCGAGGTCGCGCGCGCCTTCCTCGATGCGCGGCCCGAGGTCGCGGCGCGCTGCGTCGAGCGCGCGCAGGGCAACCCGCTGTTCCTCATCCAGTTGCTGCAGAGCGGCGCCGACGGCGAAGCCGTCCCGGGCTCGATCCGCAACGTGGTGCTCGCGCGCCTCGACCGCCTGCCGGCGAACGAGAAGGCGGCGCTGCAGGCGGCCTCCGTCGTGGGCCAGCGTTTCGATCCCGCGCTCGTCGCGCACCTCATCGAATCGCCGGCGGCGTTCGCCGAGGCGCGCGCCCGCGACCTGGTCCGGGACGCGGGGGCGGGCGGCGAACTCGCGTGCACGCACGCGCTGATCCGGGACGGCGCCTACGCGTCGCTGCTGGACAGCGCGGGCCGCGCTCTGCACGGTCGCGCGGCGGACTGGTACGACGGCCGCGATCCCGCGCTCCACGCGGC
>DAOMBL010000083.1:0-10043 GCA_035427325.1 Casimicrobiaceae bacterium | reverse complement strand
CGTGCAGGTGCTGTGCCGCCGGCGCAAGAACAACCCGCTGCTCGTCGGCGAGGCGGGCGTGGGCAAGACCGCGATCGCCGAGGGGCTCGCGCGACGCATCAACGAAGGCGAGGTCCCGGAACTCCTGTTCGAGCACCAGGTGTACGCGCTCGACATGGGCGCGCTGCTCGCGGGCACCAAGTACCGCGGCGATTTCGAACAGCGCCTGAAGGCCGTGCTGAAACAGCTCGTCGAGAACCCGAAGTCGATCCTGTTCATCGACGAGATCCACACGATCATCGGCGCCGGCGCGGCCTCGGGCGGCACGCTCGACGCGTCGAACCTGCTCAAGCCCGCGCTCTCGCAGGGCACGCTGAAATGCATCGGCGCGACGACCTACGCCGAGTTCCGCCAGATCTTCGAGAAGGATCACGCGCTGTCGCGCCGCTTCCAGAAGATCGACGTGCCGGAGCCGTCGGTCGCCGAGACGATCGAGATCCTGAAGGGGCTCAAGAGCCGCTTCGAGCAGCACCACGGCGTCAAGTACTCGCCGGCCGCGATCACCAGCGCCGCGGAACTCGCCGCGCGCTACATCAACGACCGGCACCTGCCCGACAAGGCGATCGACGTGATCGACGAGGCCGGCGCGGCGCAGAAGATCCTGCCCAAGTCGAAGCAGAAGAAGGTGATCGGCAAGGGCGAGGTCGAGGAGATCGTCGCGAAGATCGCGCGCATCCCGGCGAAGAACGTCTCGTCCGACGACCGCAACGCGCTGCGCACGCTCGACCGCGACCTCAAGAACGTCGTGTTCGGCCAGGATCCGGCGATCGACGCGCTCGTCGCCGCGATCCGCATGGCGCGCTCGGGGCTCGGCAATCCGGGGAAGCCGATCGGCAACTTCCTGTTCTCGGGGCCGACCGGCGTCGGCAAGACCGAGGTCGCGAAGCAGCTCGCCTATTGCCTCGGCGTCGAGCTGATCCGGTTCGACATGTCCGAGTACATGGAGCGCCACGCGGTCTCGCGGCTGATCGGCGCGCCTCCGGGCTACGTCGGCTTCGACCAGGGCGGACAGCTCACCGAGGCGATCACCAAGCACCCGTACAGCGTGCTGCTGCTCGACGAGATCGAGAAGGCGCACCCGGACATCTACAGCGTGCTTCTGCAGGTGATGGACCACGGCACGCTGACCGACAACAACGGGCGCAAGGCGGATTTCCGCAACGTCACGATCATCATGACGACGAACGCGGGCGCCGCCGAACTCGCCAAGGGCACGATCGGTTTCGCGAACGCCATCGAGGCCGGCGACGAGATGGCCGAGATCAAGCGCCTGTTCACGCCGGAGTTCCGCAACCGGCTCGACGCGACGATCTCGTTCCGTTCGCTCGACCACGAGGTGATCATGCGCGTGGTCGACAAGTTCCTGCTCGAACTCGAGCAGCAGCTGGTCGAGAAGAAGGTCGAGCCGACGTTCACGCCCGCGCTCAAGGCCCATCTCGCGAAGAAGGGCTTCGATCCGAAGATGGGCGCGCGGCCGATGGCGCGCCTGATCCAGGACCTGATCCGCAAGGCGCTCGCCGACGAACTGCTGTTCGGGCGGCTCGCGAACGGCGGCAAGGTCACCGTCGATCTCGACGAGCACGACAAGGTGAGGCTCGTGTTCGAGGAGATCGCGCCCGCGCCCGCGCCCGAGGCCGAGCCGGCCTGACGCGGATGCGGGGAGGCCGGGCGCGCGAGACGCGCGTCCGGCCGCACGGTCCCTGCGGCGCCGGAGATCGTTCGCGACACGCCGCCGATCCGACGTCGGATCGATGCCCGCGCGTTCGCCGGACGCGGGCCCGCGCGCCCTGCTCGACCGGGTTAGCGGTCCGCGGATCGGCCCAGCACCATGCCCCACGCACCGCCGATGAGCGCGCCCAGCGGCATCGTCAGCCAGCCGTATGCGAGGAGACTCACCGTTCCGTAGATCGCGGCGCCGGCGAGGCTGCCCACGATGGGGTCGGCGGGCGGGATCGGCAGGCTGCCGACCTGGCGCCCGAGGATCCAGAACTCGACGTTCGCCGCGAGAAACATCAGGTACCAGGTGACGACGTGGGCCAGGGCGGCGCCCGCGACGCCGACTGCCGCGCCCCTCGCGGTCGAGAAGCGTCCCCCGCGCTCGATGAGGAAGAACCAGAGGAGCGCCGGCACGACGAAAGCCGCGACGCCCGCGTACCACGGAAACTCGCGGTAGTCGCCGATCGCGACGAATCGCACGTGGAGGCCGATGCCGATCCCGACCGGAAGATTCGATGCGCCGTAGAGGACGGCGCGGCGCAGCGATCGTTTCAATGCCGTCCCGCTCGCCCGGACGCGCGGCGCGTGGCGCGCTTCGATCGGAGCGACCGCGCCGATCCCGACGTCACCGGCCGCGCCGCGTCCGCGACGCGAGCGGGCGAAGGGCGCGCGGCCGGCCGGCTCCGCGCGCCCTTCACCCTGTCTACATCAGGGCGTCGGCCCAGATGTTCTGCGCTCACGCGAACGCGAAGCGGCCTTCGAGTTCGCTCATCGCGGGAGACAGGCCGCCCGAACCGGGCACCGGCAGGATGGACTTCTTCGCGGCGTCGTACTGGTGCACCGACGCGACGTGCACCACGTCCTTGTCGGTGATGAAGCTGTAGCAGGTGTTGGTCAGCACCGGCGCCGGGTTGGCCGGCTTGCCCGCGAGCGCGTTCAGGATCGCGGCGGCGGCCACCTTGGCGTGGTTGTTCGCCATGTGTCCGGACTTCGGCATGCCCGACGCGCTCTGCGTCGAGTCGCCGAGCACGTGGACGCCCTTGCCGCGGATCGACTCGAACGTCAGGAAGTCGACCTCGCACCAGCGGTCGTTCGCGGTCACGACGCCCGCGGTGCGCGCGATCGCGCCCGCGCGCTGCGGAGGCACCACGTTGATCACATCGGCGCGGACGTCGCCCCCGAACTCGAACTTGAGCGTGCGGGTCGCGAGGTCGACGTCGGAGAGCGCGTGGTTCGGACGGTACTCGACGATCCCGCGGTACTCCTCGGACCACGCCTTCTTGAAGAGTCCCGCCTTAGACGTGACGTCCGGGTTGGCGTCGAGCACCAGGACCTTCGAGCGCGGCTTCTGGCGCTTGAAGTACCAGGCGACCTGGCAGGCGCGTTCGTAGGGTCCGGGCGGGCAGCGGTACGGCGCGAGCGGGATCGAGAGCGCGTAGACGCCGCCGTCCGGCATCGCCTCGAGCTGGCGGCGCAGGAGCACGGTCTGCGGACCCGCCTGCCACGCGTGCGGTGCGATCTCGACCGCGCGCGCGGCGTCGGTCCGGTACGACGGGATCGTGCCGAACATGAACTCGATCCCCGGCGAGAGGACGAGGCGGTCGTAGGAGAACGACCGTCCGCCCGCGGTCGTCACCACGCGCCGGTCGACGTCGACGCCGGTCGCGGTGTCGCGCACGAGATTCACGCCCCAGCGGCTCGCGAGCGCGTCGTAGGGCGTGGTCACGTCGGCGATGGTCTTGCTGCCGCCGATCACGAGGTTCGACATCGGGCAGGACACGAAGCTCTCGCGCGGTTCGATCAACGTCACCTCGACGCTGCCGCCGCTCCACATGCGCAGGTATTTCGCCGCGGTCGCGCCGCCGTAGCCGCCGCCCACGACGACGACCTTGCCGCGGGCGCCGCCGCCCGCCGTCGTCGCGCATCCGGGGAGGACGCTCACACCCGCCGCCGCCGCGGCCGCCTGCAGGAACTCACGTCGTTGCATCGTCATGGCCGCCTCCTCACTTCGCCGGTTGCGCGGCGAACCAGCCCGCCATCGCGTCGATCTGCGCGTCGGTGAACCCCTTCGCGAGCTGCGGCATCACCGTGCCTGGCCGCGTGCCGGCCTTGAAGGCGCGCATCTTGCTCGCCGTGTCGTCCTTCGACCGGCCCGCGAGCGAATCGGTGCCGCCCCGGCTCACGCCGTTCGTGCCGTGGCAGTTCGCGCAGGTCGCCGCCATGTCGCGCGCCTGGTTGGCGTCGGGTGCCTGTGCGAAGGCGGTCGTTGCCGCGAGGGCGAGGACCGGAATCGCCAAGATCGCTTGCATAATCGTCTCCTCCAGAATGGGCCCGGATGCACGTCACCGAACGGCTCGCGAGGCACCGGTAGGATAGCCGTTTCCACTTCATGGGTATAGGGACGCGATGGCCGACGACCTTCATTCGAATTCATTCTCCCCTTGCGGGAGGACTGCCGGCGCGGCGACGATGCGCGTTCGCGTCGGCTGGCCGGAAGCGCGGTCGTGAGCCGTGACCCCGGCCGGTCGCCTGTCGACGCGACGCTCACCTTTCTCGGGGCCGCGGGCGAGGTCACCGGCAGCGCGTTCCTCGTCGAACTCCCTCAGGCGCGCTTCCTCGTCGACTGCGGCATGTTCCAGGGGCGCGGCAGCGGCGAGAAGAACGCCGCGGGTCCGGACGTGGCGCCGGAGGCGGTCGATTTCGTCGTGCTGACGCATGCGCACATCGACCACTCCGGCCTGCTGCCGCTCCTCGTCCGCCGCGGATTCCGCGGGCCGATCTACGCGACGCCGGCCACCTGCGATCTCCTGGGCGTCATGTTGCCCGACGCCGCGCACATCCAGGAATCGACGGCCGAGTGGCGTCGCAACCACCCGATCCGGGAGAGCGGGCCGCGGGCCGTCCGGCCCGTCCGCCCGAGGCACGACGCGGCGGACGACGGCGACGAGCCGTTGTACACGCAGGCCGATGCCCGGGCCGCGCTCCGCCGCCTCGAGCGCGTGCCCTACGGCGGGCGGCGCGTGCTCGCGCCCGGCGTGTCGCTCACCTTTCGCGACGCCGGCCACATCCTGGGGTCGGCGATCGCGCTCCTCGACGTCGAGATCGGGAACCGATCGCAGCGGCTGGTGTTCTCCGGGGATCTCGGCCAGCCGGATCGCCCGGTGCTGCCGGACCCCGAGCGCGTCGAACGCGGCGACCTGGTCGTCGTCGAATCGACCTACGGCAACCGGCTGCACCGCACGCTCGCGTCGACCCGCGACGAGATCGCCGCGCTGCTGCACGCGACGCTGCCGCGCGGCAACGTCGTCGTCCCGGCGTTCGCGGTCGGGCGCACGCAGGAAATCCTCCACGTGCTCGCGGACCTCGCGCGCGCCGGCCGTGTTCCGCGACTGACGGTGATCGTCGATTCACCGCTCGCGAGCGCGGCCACCGAGATCACCGCGCGCCACGCCGGGCTGCTCGATCGGGAGACGCGCGTACTCGCGGCGTGGCAGGCCTCGCACCCCGAGGCGATGCGCGTCGCCTTCACCGAGTCCGCCGAGGACTCGAAGCGCGTCAACGCGATCCGCAGCGGCGCGGTGATCATCTCGGCGAGCGGCATGGCGGACGCGGGGCGCGTCCGCCATCACCTTCGCCACGCGCTGCCGCGCGAGGAGTGCGCGGTGATGTTCACCGGCTTCCAGGCGCAGGGCACGCTCGGACGCGCGCTCGTCGACGGAGCGAAGGAGGTGACGCTGTTCCGCGAACCGGTTCCGGTGCGCGCGTCGGTGCACACGATCGGCGGACTGTCCGCGCACGCGGACCAGGCCGGGCTGCTCGCCTGGCTGCGCGGGTTCCGATCTCCGCCCGCGCAAACCTTCGTCGTCCACGGCGAGTTCGAGGTCTCGATGGCGTTCGCCGCGGCGATCCGCGAGCAGCTCGGATGGGCCGGGGTCGACGTGCCCGGACGCGGTGCGCGGTTCCCGCTCGTCCCCCGCTGATCGCGCCGACGAAAATCGTTGCTGGATCGTGGAAGTCGGCCGCCAGGTTCGCGACGACCGAGGCCCTTGGTGAAATCCTTGGATATCAATCAGATAGGGCGACACCTGCGGTGAATCGTCGTTCGGAACGGCGCTGCGGCATGCGCATTGCAGCACACAATCGATTTCTGGGGCCTCCATAATTTCCGTCTGGTGGAATCGAGTTCTAGTGCATTGAAAACAGGCCGGTTTTTGCGTACTGCGCCGCGCAAAAATCGCTTGCGTCCGCCCGCGGACCTGCGTTAGCGTAGAGGCAGTCACGAGCGGTTCCGCGCTGACCTGGGCGGGACCGGCAAGCAGGGCCTGGTTCCAAGTCACCCCTCCCAAGCCCGCCGACGCCGAAGGGCGATCCCCGACGGCGCGTGGCGTGACCCGAGCAGCGCCTGGGGCGTTGCCCGGCGTCACATCGGGGCGCGCGTCGGCCTCCCGAGGCCCGCGCGCGCCACCGAATCGACGTCCGTCCGCGGGACGGGCGAGGTCCGACGACACGACGGGAGATCGACGATGAATTACGACCTGGAAGCGGCACGACTGAAGAAGGACTGGGCGGAGAGTTCGCGCTGGAAGGGCATCCGCCGCGGCTACACCGCGGAGGACGTCGTGCGGCTGCGCGGCTCGGTGCACATCGAGCACACGCTCGCGCGGCGCGGCGCCGAGAAGCTGTGGAAGCTCATGCACGACGAGCCCTACGTCAACACGCTGGGCGCGCTCACCGGCAACCAGGCGATGCAGCAGGTCAAGGCCGGCCTGAAGGCGGTCTACCTGTCGGGCTGGCAGGTCGCGGCGGACGCGAACGTCGCAGGCGAGATGTACCCCGACCAGTCGCTCTATCCGGTGAACTCGGTGCCGAGCGTGGTCAAGCGCATCAACAACGCGTTCATGCGCGCCGACCAGATCCAGCACGCGGAAGGCAAGGGCGACGTCGACTACTTCGCGCCGATCGTCGCGGACGCCGAAGCGGGCTTCGGCGGCGTGCTGAACGCCTTCGAACTGATGAAGGCGATGATCGAGGCGGGTGCGGCGGGCGTCCACTTCGAGGACCAGCTCGCCTCGGTCAAGAAGTGCGGCCACATGGGCGGCAAGGTGCTCGTGCCGACGCGCGAGGCGGTCGAGAAGCTCATCGCGGCGCGGCTCGCGGCCGACTGCCTGGGCGTGCCGACGGTGCTGCTCGCGCGCACCGACGCGGAAGCGGCGGACCTCGTCACCACCGACGTCGACGAGAACGACAAGCCCTTCCTGACCGGCGAGCGCACGGTCGAGGGCTTCTACCGCACCCGCAAGGGACTCGACCAGGCGGTGTCGCGCGGCCTCGCTTACGCCCCCTACGCGGACCTCATCTGGTGCGAGACGGGCAAGCCCGACCTCGAGTTCGCGAAGGCGTTCGCCGAGGCGATCCGCGCGAAGTTCCCGGACAAGCTCCTCGCCTACAACTGCTCGCCGTCGTTCAACTGGAAGAAGAACCTCGACGACGCGACGATCGCGCGCTTCCAGCGCGAACTGGGCGCGATGGGCTACAAGTTCCAGTTCATCACGCTCGCCGGCTTCCACAGCCTCAACTACGGCATGTTCAACCTCGCGCAC
This sequence comes from Casimicrobiaceae bacterium, assembly GCA_035427325.1. GTDB lineage: Bacteria > Pseudomonadota > Gammaproteobacteria > Burkholderiales > Casimicrobiaceae > VBCG01. The sequence goes on along the minus strand of DAOMBL010000083.1, from coordinate 2,688 downwards.
GGCTACGCGCGCCGCGGCATGAGCGCGTTCGTCGAGATGCAGGAGGCCGAGTTCGCCGCGGCCGAGAAGGGCTTCACCGCGGTCAAGCACCAGCGCGAGGTCGGCACCGGCTACTTCGACGCGATCACGACGACCGTGCAGGGCAGCGGCTCGTCGACGACCGCGCTCAAGCACTCGACCGAGGACGAGCAGTTCTTCGACGAGAAGAAGAAGGCGACGATGGCGGCGGACTGACCGCGTCCGCGCGATTCGACCGGAGGCCGCGTCCCGACCGGGGCGCGGCCTCCCGCATTTCCGGGGGCGGGACGGGCGATCGAACGGGTCCGGACGTCCGACGCGGTCCTGGCCCGCGGGTCCTGCGCCGGCGCTCCGACGCTCGTCTCAGCGCCAGGCCTCGACGTCGAGCCACGTACTCTGGTACGCGGCGCCCTCGCCGATGTCGGTGTAGCGATCCGAGCACAGCATGTTGACCGTGCCCTCGCCGGGCTCCGCTTCCTCGCGCTGGCCCGGCACCAGCACGACGCCCGGCATCGTCTCCCCGCTCACCCGAAGCACGAGGCCGACCTGGCCCCGGCTGTTGAACAGACGCACCTTCTGTCCCTCCTGCAGCCGTCGGCGGGCGGCGTCCTCGGGATGCAGCACGCAATACGGCGGGCCTTCCTTGCGGCGCAGTTCTTCCACGCCCTGGAACGCGGTGTGCGCCTGGAAGTGGCCCGGCGCCGTGAGCAGGCGCATCGGCAGCTCGCGCCCGTCGTGCGTCTCGGGCGGCTCGGGCGTCCAGTCCGGCAGGGCGCTCACGCCCGATTGCGCGAGCGTCTCGGAGTAGATCTCGAACTTGCCCGATGGCGTGGCGAACACCTGCGCGTCGGGTTGCTCGATCTTCACCGGTCCGCGCTGCCGCAGGTCGACGCCTTCGAAGGCTCGGAACGCGGGTCCGGCGCCCTTGAACAGTTCGCCGACGAGCTCGTGCGGCGCCATCGAGAACACCGGATCGGCCAGCCCCATGCGCCGCGCGAGTTCCTGGGCGACGAAGAGGTTCGAACGCGCCTTTCCGCGCGGCGGCGCGGCCGCAGGCGCGTACTGCATGTAGTACGAACCGTAGGAGCGGTAGAAGTCCTCGGTCTCGAGGTAGACCGCGGCAGGCAGCACGATGTCGGCGTAGCGCGCGGTCACGGTCAGGAAGGGATCGTGCACGACGGTGAAGAGGTCCTCGCGCGCGAGCCCGCGGCGCACCTTGTTCGCCTCGGGGCAGGTGACCGCGGGATTGTTCGCGGCGATGAACAGCGCCTTGATCGGGGGATCGCTCAGGTTGAGGAGGTCCTCCCCCAGCCGCAGGTGGTTGACGAGTCGCGTCTGCGCGGGACCGGACGGCCTGCGGAGGGCGCCGTAGTTCAGGTCGAACGACCCGAGCGACAACAGGAACGCTCCGCCTCCCCGCCGGCCGTAGGAGCCGTTGAGCGCCGGGAGCAGTGCCACTGCACGGAGCGCCTGGCCGCCCTGGAGGCTCCTGGTCATGCCCTCGCCCAGCCGCAGATAGGTGCGCTTCGATTGCGCGAACGCGCGCGCCAGGCGCTCGACGTCCTCGGCCGGAACTCCCGTGTGCTGCGCGACACGCTCGGGCGGAAAGCGGGGAAGGACGCGCTCGCACAGCGCATCGAAACCCAGCGTGTGGCTCGCGAGATACTCGCGATCGCAGGTGCCGTCACGCACCATGCAGTGTGCGATGCCCAGGGCCAGCGCTCCGTCGGTGCCGACCCGAATCGGCACGTGCCAATCGGAGCGCTCGGCGCACTTGTGCCGGCGCGGATCGATGGCGATCAGTCTGGCGCCCTGCTTGCGAGCTTCCTGCGCCTTCGCCCAGAAGTGGACGTTGGTCGCCATCAGGTCCGCGCCCCAGGCCACGACCAGGTCGGAATCGACCACGGTCTCCGGGTCGACGCCGCCGACGGGTCCGACGGTCACGTTCCACGCCGTCTCGCAGCAGGTGTCGCAGACGGTGCCCGCCAGCAGGCGACTCGACCCCAGGGCGTGGAAGAGCCCGTTCAGGAGTCCGCGGTTGGCGAGTCCCTGGTGGGCGCTGTAGGCATATCCCAGGAGCGCGAGCGGCCCGTGCTCGGCGATGGTCGACTTCCAGCGCGCGGCGATCTCATCGAGCGCGTCGTCCCAGCTCAGCGGGGCGAAGGCGCCAGCGCCCTTGGCGCCGACGCGGCGCAACGGAGTCTCGATCCGTTCGGGTGAGTTGACGAGCTCGGCGTCGCGGTTGACCTTGGCGCAGGCGAAGCCCGCGGTGAACGGATTGCTCGCGTCACCCTGCACGCGGACGACGCGATCGCCTTCGACGTGCGCGAGCAGCGTGCAGCCGTCGGGGCAATCATGCGCGCACGCGACGCGAATGGTCTTGGCCGCCATGGGATGGAGGAAGGTGGGCGGGGCGCCAGTATCGAGCCCCGTTCGTGGCCGGCAAAGTACCACTTCACGACCCGCCTCGCTTCCACTTGGGCGGCACGCAACTGGACTTGCGTCCTGCGCGAACTTGGACCTTTTCGCCGCCGTTCGGGACAGGGTAGCGTCGACTCACCCGGTGCCGAGGATTGGCCCCATGACCGTCGTGGTTACCTACAACTGCCAGCCCTCCCGTTTCACGCAATGCGTCACCGTGTGTCCCGTCGCGTGCTTTCACGGCGACGA